>NZ_PJBU01000090.1:0-23297 GCF_002863645.1 Psychrobacter sp. MES7-P7E
CATACAAAGAGTCATACTTAATAGGCAGTAACTCATCAAAAATACTGCTTATCGTCAGAAATATTGCTTTGTTACTTATATTGCTTTGTTACTTATATTGCTTTGTTACTTATATTGCTTTGTTACTTGTACAGTGCACGCCTTCCTCGATAACCTGTCAGTTTTGGCGTCTTTATTACTTGCAGCAAGAGACAGATTATCATGAGTGACATTCCTAGCCAGCCGATAGGAGAGAATGTTTCACCGATTATAATGATAGCCAATATAGTGGCTACAATAGGTTCTAATAACGTAATAAGCGTCGCTTTGCTCGCCTCAATCACTCTCAACGCTTGACCAAAAAGTAAATAACCAAAGAACATCGGCGCAATTGCCAAATATAGGGCAACGCTTATATGTTTTGCATCCAAAAACAGGTTTTCCCCTGTTAATAATAATGATGGCAACAATAAGATCGCCGACAGACCAAACATGCTTGCCATCGCTGATTTCGAGTTTACCCCGTTCTCTATCATCTGACGTGCTGTCCATGAGTATGTGGCATAGGTCAATCCTGCAACTAACCCTAACAACACGCCTAGTATTCGATTATTCGCTTGTGCGTTTATATCTAAATATTGGGTTTTCCCTAAAGTCAGTAAAATAACGCCAACCACACCAAATATAAAACTTACCACCCATCGACTAGTGACTCTTTTATTGCTAATCAGACGCTCCATGACGACAGTGAAAAATGGCGCGCTGGCAATTGAGATCACTGTACCAATAGCGACACCTGCCAATCTCATAGAGGAATAAAAAGCTAAAGGATAGATAGCAACGCATAGGCTACCGATGAATAAGAGACTAGGTTTGGAAAGTAGTTTCTGTCTATCGCTTAATAAATCATTCTTAGCATTCAATACTAGCAATACACCACCCACCCCCATGGAAAATGCACCAACGGCTAATGGACTAACGTCAGGTATAAAAGCAGAGGCTGTACCTGTCGTTCCCCAAAGGACACTGGCAGCTATCACACATAAAATAGCACTTAGACTAGATTTATTCTGCAGCATAATAGCTACCTCTAACGTTATAATGAATAACATCATTATAGAGAGTTATAGACTACTATTTATGCAGATTAGACGGTTTGCATGTCTGGTTAGACGTGTTTTAATTTGGAAGGGGCAATACCGAAATATTTAGAAAAGCGGCGGCTAAAAGCGCTAATATCGGTATAACCAACCAGTTCGGCTATGATAGCGATAGGTGAATCAGTATGCAGTAACAAAGCTTGCGCCTTTTGCATTCTGATCTTTGTGATGTATTCAGTGACGGTTTGGCTTGTTTGCGATTTGAAGTTCTTTTTAAACTGTGTGGCACTGAGACAAGAGATATCCGCCAACACTTCGACAGAAAGGTTTTTAGCAAAATTATGATGAATATATGCGACGACTTCTCTAATTCGAGCGTCATATTGGACAAATAGATTTTGTTGTTCTAGAAGCTTATAAAAGGTATTAAACATCAGTCTCTCGACTTCAGGATTGATTTGATACCTTAACTGACTTTCTGAAAACTCCAAAAATGCCAACAATGGCGCACTGATAGAAAAGACAATTTGTGATGAATGAAGCACATTTTCTGGCAATAAATCTGTATCTACAACAATAAACTTTGCATTCTCCTCAGCGCTAAAGTAGTGCTTTTCATTTGCCTTGACCACAACACATTCGCTCGGGATAACTTTTCCAGTATAGCTCCCAACTTCGATATTGATTGCCCCTCGCAAAGGCAAAACAATCTGATGAAAGTCATGAGAATGCCCTCTAGTCTGACGAGTATATGACCTGATTGAGAGCGTGTTAATCATACAGCGTTTTCCAGATTGCTATTATTGTGTCGTGTCTTGGCCAACTGTTTGGTTAGCTATTTGGCTCTCTATGAGAAGTGGCTATTAGAAGTCACTAGGCTTACCATGTGGAGCCAGCCATTTAGCAAACCATCCAGATAAATCATCCATCAAGGTATAGACGACAGGAATGACAACCAAGCTCAATAGCGTAGAAGTTACCAGACCACCCAATACCGCTGCTGCCATCGGTCGCCTAAAAGTAGGATCTGCATCGCCCCAACCAAATACCAATGGCAACATACCTGCACCCATCGCAATGGTCGTCATGATAATAGGCCGTGCACGCTTGCGGCATGCATCTACGATAGCTTCAAAGCGTGCCAGACCTCGGCGCTGGGCAATCAACGCGTAATCGACCAGCAGGATTGAGTTTTTGGTCGCAATACCCATGAGCATAATAAAACCAATCATCGAAGGCATAGATAAGCTGCTATTAGTAATAACCAAGCCGACAAAGGCACCACCAATAGATAATGGCAACGCCATCAAAATAGTAAAAGGCTGCAATAAACGCCCAAACAGTAAAATCAGCACACCTAAAATACAAACCACACCGACGGACATCGCAATGATAAAGCCACTAAAGAGGTCTGCCATGTTTTCGGCTTGGCCTTGATCAATGATGGTAATCGAAGGCGGCAGTTGCTGCATGGTCGGTACTGCTTTTACCGCCTGTACCAAATCGCCAAGCTCGCCACTAGCAGGTTGTACCGTGATACTAATAGCACGCTCTCGATCCAGTCTACTAATCTGCGCAGGTCCAGTGCCAAAGTCTAGCGTAGCTACCTCACCGACGCGCACGCCTTGACCGGCAGGCATAGTACTCGGCACGTACAAACCTTCTAGCTGGCTAACATTTTGCTTAGCCACGTCAGGTAGACGTACGACGATTGGTACTTGGCGCGTATCAAGATTGAGCTTGGACAATTGCTGCTCATAGTCGCCTACGGTCGCCACACGTAGAGTCGTAGCGATATCTTGCGTGGTCACCCCTTTATCAGCCATTGCCAATCTATCTGGGGTTACCGTTAGCTCTTGGCGTGGTAGACTGCGATCGCTGGTCACGGCACCTGCACTTGGTAGTCCTCGAATCTCAGACATGATTTTTTGTGCAGTTTGTTCAAGTAGTTGCGGATTGGTACTGGTTAATGAAAAGTTATAGCCACTTTCACCACCACTCGATAGCCCGACAGTAAACCGTGCTCCTGGCACTTCTGTCATCAGCTTACTAATTTTGCGCTCTATCTCTTGCTTGGTGCCTCGTTCTGCACGCGGGGCAAGTACGATATCCAAGCCAGCGATGTTTTCAGCCTTACCGCCACCACCATCCGATGCACCCATCGACGCCTGCGCCTCTCCCACTGAGGTAAAGATGTTGGTCACCTCAGGCATGGCCAAAATGCGAGCACTCGCTAGCGCTGCCACGCGCTCAGTATCTGCCAACGACACGTCAGGTGTCAGCTCAATAGCCACTCGAGTTTGATCGATATCATTATCAGGGATAAATGACGTAGGTAGCAGCTTAACCAAAGCTAGCGATGCCACAAATAAAACAAGCGTTGCACCCATGGTTAGCCAGCGATGATGTAGGGTCCAAGACACAATCTTAAGATAGTACTTCATCATCGCGCTTTGTTTTTCGACGTGCTTTTTCTCAGGCCGTAAGATATAAGCTGCCATCATCGGTGTAATTAGGCGAGCTACCATCAGCGAGGCAAAAATTGATAAGGCAGCCGTCCAACCAAACTGACGGAAAAACTGTCCAACGATACCGCCCATAAAGGCCGTTGGTAAAAACACCGCAATCAAAGTAAAAGTAGTCGCGACAACGGCCAGACCGATTTCATCAGCGGCTTCCATCGCCGCTTCATAAGGCGTCTTACCCATGCGTAGATGGCGTATGATGTTTTCGACTTCAACGATTGCATCATCGACCAGCACCCCAATGACCAATGATAATGCCAGTAGTGAGATGATATTAAGACTAAAGCCAAACAGATACATACCCAAAAAGGTTGGAATCACTGATAACGGTAAAGCGACTGCAGCAACGATAGTCGCTCGAATATTGCGCAAAAACAGGAAGACTACCACTACAGCCAATAGCCCACCCTCGATGAGCATTCTTAATGAGGCTTCATAATCTTCTGCAATGGGTGTGGCTCGGTCATAGACTTTCTCAATACTGATATTACCGACATCAGCAGTCAGCTTGGCAAGCTCTTCATCAACCAGCTCCATCACATCGACTTCACTAGCCCCACGCGAGCGAGTGATATTAAATGCCACCACGGTTTGACCATCTAGCTTAGCAATCGAGCTTGGATCTGCTGTGCCGTCAGTGATTTCTGCCATCCGACCTAAAGCTTGTGTGCCTCCTGTAGGGACAGCCACTTGTAAATCGTTTAGCTCATTTGCTCGCTCAACGGCACCGAGAACACGGATGGTCTGAGTCGTCTTGCCAACTTCTGCCTCCCCGCCAGAGCTGTCTTGCTGGATACCAGCGATTTGCTGCGATAATTGTGAAATAGAAAATTTCAAACCACTTAACGCAATCGGGTCGGCAGCAACCGTGATTTCACGCTGCAACCCGCCAACACGGCTCACGGTACTAACGCCTGGTATATCAGATAGCCGTTTGGTAACGGTATCATCGACAAACCAAGATAGATCCTCCACGCTCATATTTTCAGCAGCAACAGAGTAAGTAACCACTGGAAACCCAGCGGTAGATACTTTGGTAATGATAGGATCGTTGGCTGCAGCTGGTAGATCACCACGTACTTCGCCGACTGCTGACCGCACATCGTCTACCGCTTCTTGAATGTCTTTTTCTAAGGTAAATTCAGTGGCAATGGTCGCCGCGCCCGTCTGTAGCGTGGTGCGAATATGACTCACGCCTTCGATACTGGTCAGTTTGTTTTCAATCTTTTTGGCGATATCGTTTTCGAGCTGTGAAGGCGCAGCACCCGGTAGCGTGACCGTGACTACCACCGCTGGCAAGTCTATGTCGGGAAACTGCTGGACTTTCATTTTCATGAAACCGTAAATACCGCCCAACGTCAGCAGCACAAATAGCAAGATAGCGACGAGCGGGTTCTTTATAGAATAAGCGGAGACGTTTAAGCTCATGGCTGTGCCTGCACTGGCTTACTGGTTTGAGTTACCCCATCAACAACACGCACTAAGTCACCATCATTTAAGAAGCTACCGCCCTGTTTTACGATACGACTGTCACTTGGCAAAGGCTCTAGCACTGCTACGCTCTCGCCCAATCGCTCACCTAACGTGACTCGCTGCTGCTTGATACGTCCCATCGACCGATCATCTCGAGTAGTCGATTCGGTAACGAGCATCACATAATCATAACCATCATTACTGACTACTGCGCTATTAGGAATCGTTTGCGTACTGGTACTTCCCAATAGAAACTCGCCTGTTTGATACATGCCTGCACGTATCTTTGAGTTGGCAGCTAGGCTGGCATAAATCGTAATTTGACGGTTGTTGTCTGCGGTGGGTGCGATGCGGTTTACTTGCCCCATCACTGTATCACCACCCGGCAGACTGACTTGTACAGGCGTACCGACATTTATATCCCCGACAAGCTTAGGATCTATATCTGCTCGCCATTCCAAAACGCCGCCTTTGATAATCGTAAATAATGGATCTCCACCTGCCAACCTGCCACCTGCCACCTGCCCAACTTCTACCATTTTTTCACTGATAATACCACTGACAGGAGCGACGACTTTTGCGTTCTCTAATGTCAAACGCTGATTGCTCAAACGGGCTTTGGATGCTTGCAAAGAAGCTCTGGCACGGACTTCCGAGGTACGGTAGCGGTCGGCTTCTTGTTTGCTGATGGCATCGATATCGATCAATGGCAGCACACGTGCAGCATCAGCGCTGGCATTGGCAAGGGTGGCTTCCGCTTCTGCGACATCTGCTTGCGCCTGTAGTACTTGCTGCTCCATAGCATCCGTATCGAACACGGCTAAAACTTGACCCGCTCTGACGCGGTCGCCTTCTTCGACCAAGATACGCTCGATAGCCACACCATTGACTTTTGCACTGACATTCGCAGTATCTTTAGCATTGATGGTTCCATCGGCACTGAGCGTGCTGCCGATATCATCTTGGCTTGGACTGACTGTTTCTACTGAGAGTACTGATTGCTCAATACTGGCATCGCTACCGGTTGCCTGATCGTTTGCGACAGAATTAGAAGCTGCTGACTCATCTGTAGCTGCACTACTATCATTGCCCCAATACTTGCCAAGCAGTACTCCAATCACTAGCACGGCTGCCAATACGGGCCACAGCCATATTGGTGGTTTTGCAGATGGCCTTTTAGATACAGTGTCAGTTTGACGATATGGCGGCAACTCAGCTTCAGCTGCCGGCTTAGAATGGGTTTCTTCAAAATCGCTCATGATAACTCTCTGTAGGTACAGTCAATATTGAAATACTCGATATGGAATGACTAAAAATATCAATCATTCACAGCAATAATAAAAAGTGGCACGCAATCGAAGCAATGTTTGGACAGCCTGATATATAGCTATGAGCGTTACTTACAGAGAGTATTACGATGTTCTCTAAAGCACTGTTTATTATTATAATAGTTCATCAAATTATCGAGAATAGCATATATTTAGTCATCATCTTATTTTTATATATAGTGTCTAGCGTTCATAAATTTAATTAAAACTTAGACCGAATATCTGTGCAATGTTCAAGGCATATCGACCGATTTAAAGAAATAAGAGCGCGTATAGTCAGTCGTTGAATCTTTGATGTATTCAACGACTGACTATGGATGGAGTATCGTTTATAAAGAATGTTAACGTTGTGGCCATGCTGTTTGATTATATCCAGAGCTATATTCAATGACATATCAAACCCATTTGCCGATACTAAGCACTAAGCATTGATTACTAGACACTGGGTACTAAACACTGGGTACTAGGCATTGGTATAGCGACTTGCCTCAGGCATCCAGCGATGAATCAATTGACTGACATCTGCTTTTCGCGCAGGGTCTGCTATCAAATGCTTCGCTAACCGCTGAGCAATGGCAAATAATTGCTCATCACGGATTAGATCAGCCAGATAGTAACCAACGTTACCCGTTTGACGTTTGCCTAACAACTCTCCTGGCCCACGTAGCTCTAAGTCTTTTTGAGCAATGACGAAGCCATCGGTACTATCACGTAGGACATTTAGTCGCTCAGTACCTGTCTCCGATAGCGGCTTTTGATATAACAGTACACAGAAGCTTTTGGTCGAGCCACGTCCGACTCGCCCGCGCAGCTGATGTAATTGTGATAGTCCCAAACGCTCTGCATTTTCGATAACCATGAGCGACGCATTGGGCACATCGACTCCCACCTCGATGACAGTTGTCGCAATCAACAAGTCTAAATTACCTGCTTTGAACTCTTGCATGATGGCTTGCTTATCGGCAGATTTCATCTTGCCATGCACCAGTCCAATACGAATATCTAGACGTTCATTTAAGTCCTCATAAGTGGCTTCGGCTGCCTGCGCATCCAAGACACTAGACGCCTCTACCAGTGAGCATACCCAGTACGCTTGCCTGCCCGCTTCGCAATTAATCGCGATACGTTCTATGACTTCATCGCGTCGATTGCGATCGATAGTTACCGTCGTAATTGGGGTACGCCCCGGTGGCAACTCATCAATGATTGAGGTATCCATATCGCCATAGACACTCATCGCTAAGGTTCTTGGAATCGGTGTTGCGGTCATGATTAGCTGATGCGGGGTACTGTTAGCCACGCCTTTATTGGTCAATGCCATGCGTTGCTCAACACCGAATCGATGCTGCTCATCAATGATAACCAAACCTAACTTAGCGAACTGAACTTGCTCCTGAAACAGTGCATGAGTACCGACCACCACTTGTACGGTATTTTCCGCGACTGCTTCCAACGCTTCGCGGCGCTGTTTGGCCGTTTGCTTACCGGCAAGCCAACCGACACCAATACCTAATGGCTCAAACCATTGCTTAAAATTCAGTAGATGCTGCTCTGCTAAAATCTCAGTCGGTGCCATTACCGCGACCTGCCAGCCACTATCGAGCGCATAACCCGCTGCTCCTGCTGCAACCAATGTCTTGCCAGCACCCACATCACCCTGTACCAGTCGTAGCATCGGAATTGAGGTTGCCATATCCGCAGTGATGTCTTTCATCACTCTTTTTTGCGCACCCGTTAAATCAAAAGGCAATGCAGAAAACAGCTTGTCAGCAAGAGGACTATTGGTAGTGCATTTAGGCGCTTTATGCTGATGTAGCTGCTGGCGACGATATAGCAAACTGAGCTGATGCGCAGTCAACTCTTCAATAATCAAGCGCTGACAAGCAGCATGCGTACGGGCACTGAGTTGAGTGAATAGTTTGTATTGCTGAGACGCGCTGGTATAAGTAGGCGGCGTATGCAGCAGCACCAATGCTTCAAATATCGTTAAATTATAGACATTGTGCTGAGCAATACTGGCAGCGACGTTATGTATGTCATTATCTGCCTGATAGTTAGAAGGATTGGGTTTGTATACGCTATTGCCAAGAGCATTATCAGGCACACTGCGTGCTAACGTCGAAAAAATATCTTCGGTATATTCGGCCTCTGACACCGCTGATTTGGATGGCTCAAAAGGCACTAATGGCAAATCGGATACAACTGCAAAATCTTCAGCCGTAAACAATGTCATCGGCAGACCTTGGCTCCGAACCGTTTGCAATGCCAGTTTAATTAAAGTGCGCAGCTTGTTTTGATGTAAACCTTTGACAGTAGGATAAATAGGCTGCAATCCCATATCGGTCATGACGGTATTGTCAGTGATAACTTGATATTCAGGGTGATGTATCTGCTTACCGTAGCGGCTGACTTTGACCTCACCAAATAGCTGTAAGCGCGTTCCCAAATTCATGGTCTGTACCAGACCGCGATAGACCTTAAAAAACCGTAACGATATCGTACCCGTATCATCGTCCACCGTCACAGTCATCCCACTGCGCTTGGTATCGACATGAACGATATGACCAGTAATTAGCGCTGATTGTCCATGCTCTACATCAGCGATTGATACCAGTCGACTACGATCTTCATAATCACGGGGCAAATGTAATAGCAAATCGAATATCCGCTTGATATTCAATTGCGCCAACTGCTCTGCGACTTTTACCCCCACACCTGCTAGCGCAGACACTGGCATATCTAGTGCTGACAACGGCATGTCAGATCTAAAGTGATCTAATGAGTTGGCTGAGGCATGACTCTCCGATATTGGCATTAAAGATCCTAACAATATTATTTTTAATTTTTGTATGCTAAATCGAGCATTTTTAGTAGGCTGCATATAATGGCTTATGCCATAAAATAGCGATAACAATAGTATGCATAAAGACATCGACTCATTTCATTATAGCTGACAATACAATTGCTTATGCTAGGCTATTTAGTAAAATAGCATCTATACAGTCCATCTACTATAGATAAACCGCTTCTTCTCATCATATCAATAACTGATGTCTTATTTTTTGAGTTCTGGCAATTTCGTAAGGTGTTTTTCTATGCTTATTTCTATTTTGCCTCGTCAGTTTCGTCACAATCTGATTCGTCATAATCTAAAAATACTGAGGTTGAGTTTAATACCTATTCTCGGTTTTTATATTAGTGCGTGTAGCACGTTGACATCTACTACTCCCAAAACTCCAGAGCCTGTTATTAAAGCCCCTACTGTCGCACTGGTGTTGGGTGGTGGCGGTGCAAAAGGGTTTGCCCATGTGGGCGTCATCAAAGCTCTAGAGGAAAACGGTATCAAACCAACATTGGTGGTCGGTACAAGTGTGGGGATTTTGATTGGCAGCTTGTACGCCAGTGGTTACACGCCTGCCCAGCTTGAGCAATTGGCATTGACCACTACTGATAGCCAGCTCACAGACTTTACCTTGTCCAATCAAGGATTTATCGAAGGTATTAAGTTAAAAAACTTTATCAATAGCAAAGTGAATGCGCGTGCTATAGAGGATTTCCCTATTGCTTTTGCGGCAATCGCAGCAGAAAAACACACACTAAAGAAAACAGTCTTTACCACTGGCGATGCAGGGCTTGCCGTACAAGCATCCTGTAGCGTGCCCAATATTTTTATTGCGCCACGTATTCCAGAAAAAGTCGGCAAAAAATATATCGATGGTGGCGTGGTCAGTCTCGTACCCGTTGACAGCGCACGCGACTTGGGCGCTGATATTGTTATTGCCGTTGATGTGACTGCCGCTCAAGTCAATGGCCCTATTGATAATAGAGCGTTAACCATCAGCTCATTAAGTGACTTTTGGGGATTTCTCGAGACCAATATTATGGCTACTAACCTGACTACTAATCGCTCCGCATCAAATCAGAGCGAACGAGATCGAGCGGATGTTGTTATTACTCCCAATGTCGGTCGTAACAGTTCAATAGATACTAGGCAGCGACGCAATTTAATACAAGCAGGCGCCCAAGCTACAACGCCACAAATCAATGCTATCAAACAACTTATTCAAGAGAAATCTAGTAGCAAATATGCCACGCTATAGCTCAGTATTTTTACTTACTTATCAGTAAAATCATCAAACGTCCTGACACACCATAAAAAAGCACCGCAGCTATAAACTGTGGTGCTTTTTTATTGATAGTTTTCAGTGCTCGCTATATCAATGCTAGCTAAATTCTAATCCAAAAATTCAGGACTATTTTACACGAGCGCGATATTTTACAGCGACGGTATCATTTAGACCTACGCCTTCTAAGTCCCAACGTACCGCTTTATAGTACTTAAGCGCGACATCTTTTAGTTGATTATCAACCTTGGTACGTAATGGCATACGAGCAAAGTTATTGCCATCTACACTGCCGTACGGGAATTCAGGAGCAACCGTTTTTAATAGTTCTACCTGCTCTGGAATGCTCATCGTAACGGTCATTTTACGGACGCGATCTGCATTGGTATTGGTAAAGTACCCTTGATACTCCAATACATTACCTGACTGCAAACGAGTATTGGTATCTACAGGGACAAGCACTTCTTGACCATTGGCATCAACGCTGACCAGTGACGCTGTAATTCTACTATTAACGGCTTGAGCACTTGAGTTGCTGCTCTTGTTGGCATTTGCTTGAATAGCCATTGAGCTATCAACCGCTTGCTCTGGTGTTGGCAGCATCGCTGAGGCTTGTGTAACGACCATTGCACCGATAAGCGTACCGGCAACAACGTGAAATAAGCGGTGGCCGCTCCAAGCACTGAACGGGCTAGCAAACTGGTTACTTTTTTTCATGATTTTCATTATCCCTGGTTGATATATCGGTAAAACACAGATGGTGCAACTTAAGTTATTTTTATAATTTGTTCAACAGATAAAAAGCATTACGATGTATATAAGATATCGCTGTGAAATAGTTCATGCAATCTATGAAACACATGAACTCACTTATCCAACCTGATTATCTTCGCTCAGCATCTGTAAAGCAATAGCGCTTAGCATAACAAAAAGCATTTGTGCGTACATTAACCCAGTGTTGAGGTTGTGTATATCAGCGATTGGCAATAAGAATGCTTGAATACAGCTGAAATAAAAGATAGCTCATAACCGCGTTTTTTGCTATGGTAAATCTTTAGCGTTAGGCATTTTTTTGCTGCGCCCCTTTTCTTATTCTAACGACTACTGCTCCCATTATGACTACTAGCTCCATGCCCCAGATCAACCCTGAATACGTCCATTGGTTCCGTAACTCTGCACCCTACATTAATACCCATCGCGGCAAAACTTTCGTGATCATGTTTGGTGGTGAAGCGGTCAATCATGCGAACTTCAGCACACTTATTCATGATTTTGCCTTGTTGCATAGCTTGGGTATCAAGCTGGTACTGGTACACGGGGCACGACCGCAAATCGAAAAGAACTTAAAAGACGCTAATATTGAATCGCCGCTACATCAAGACATCCGTATTACGCCACGTGCAGCGATGCCATCTATCTTACAAGCCGTTGGTGCTATTCGTTTACAGATTGAAGCTCAGCTATCCATGGGACTGGCCAACTCTCCGATGTATGGTTCGCGTATCGATGCGATATCGGGTAATTTCGTGACAGCTCGCCCATACGGTATCCGTGAAGGTATTGATTATCAAATGACGGGTGAAGTGCGTTCTATCGATGTAGAAGCCATCAAAAACAACCTACTTCATGACCATATCGTTGTACTAGGATCGATGGGCTACTCTGCGACTGGCGAAGTATTTAACTTATTGGCCGAAGATGTTGCACTTAGCGCTGCTGTAGCACTGGGTGCTGATAAGCTTATCTTCTTAGGTGAAGAAGCGGGTATCAACGACGACGATCGTTTATTACGTGAAATGATTCCAAACGAAGTTGATCGTTTCTTACGTGATCGCGATTTAAATTGCGAAATCAATTATTTCTTGAATTGTGCAAGCTTGGCCTGTCGTCAAGGTGTCCATCGTACGCATATTATCTCGTATGCCAAAAACGGCGCGCTACTAGAAGAGCTATTCACGCGTGATGGTTCTGGTACGTTGATTAGCCACGACCCTTATGAAGAAATTCGCCGTGCCAATATCGATGACGTGGTTGGTCTGATTGAGCTGCTGTCACCTCTAGAAGAGCAAGGCATCTTGGTCAGTCGTTCACGTGAGCGTTTAGAGCAAGAGATTGATCACTATAGTGTGATTGAGCGTGATGGTATGATTTTGGGCTGTGCAGCATTGCATACGCTAGATTCAGAGTCAGCAGAAGTCGCCTGTGTTGCCGTACGTCCTGAGTACCGTAGTGGTAGCCGCGGTGCAGATTTGTTAGCGTTTCTAGAACAGCAAGCGCGTAGCCATGGTTTGTACAAGCTGTTTGTTTTGACCACTCGTACTGCGCATTGGTTCGTCGAGCAAGGCTTTGCTGAAGTTGAAGCCAGCGCTTTACCTGAAGCACGTTTAGAAAAATACCATAACGGCCGTAACTCTAAAGTCTTTCAAAAGAATCTATAATTTATCGCCAATTTGATATTTGCTTTGTAAGCTCGGTATCAGTCTGAGATAAAATATTAGTCGTAAAAAAGCCTTCATAATTATATGAAGGCTTTTTTGTAGGCTAAGTACCTAAACTAATAATTTTGCTTTAGATACTTATTTTACTTTTAATAGCTCAACAGTAAAGATAAGCGTGCTGTTTGGCTCGATACCAGCGTTACCCGCTTCACCATAAGCGATGTCTGATGGGATATAGAACTCGTATTTTCCGCCTTCTTTCATCAACTGTAGACCTTCAGTCCAGCCAGCGATTACTTGGTTTAGTGGGAATTCGATTGGCTCACCGCGCTCATAAGAGCTGTCAAATACTGTACCATCAAGCAATTTACCTTCGTAGTTTACTTCAACCACGTCAGTTGCTTTTGGCGATTTACCAGTACCTGCTTTGATAACTTTATACTGTAGACCAGACTCTGTTTGCTTCACACCTTCTTTTTTAGCGTTTTCTGCTAAGAATGCAGTACCAGCGGCTTTATTTTCTGTCGCTTTGGTTTCCATGTCTTTAACGAATTGCTCTTCTTGCTCTTTTTGATAGTCCATCAATACTTGTTGCATTTGCTCTTGGGTCAATGCTGATTCATTGCCTTCGTAGCCATCACGGAAGCCTTTTTCAAAAGTATTTAGGTCTAGATCTTTGACAGCGTCTTTATTGCCTTCTGCCATCATGAAACCTAAGCTATAACCTACTTTTTCACTAGCTGAGCTTTGTTCAGTAATGGAAACGCTTTGAGCGGCTGTTTCTTGATTGCCATTGTTGGTGCTACAGCCTGTTACTAACAACATAGCGCTAGCAAGTGCACTAACGCCTAAAGTAGTGATTTTTTTCATAAAGTACTCTCTAATTGTAAGAATAGTGGCGAGATGTCACATTCCTCTATAATAACAAATCTTAGTTTTGGGAACCACGTTTTGCACGAAATTATCGGGCCAATGTATAGTCTATGTTAATATCTTCTATCATAATAACAAGTTATCACACAAATATAGTAACAGGTAAAGCTTTCTGTCTTTAAATCCATCAATACATCAGCTAAGCTGAATTAGTTGAGGAGATAAGTAACCGAGCGTTAGTTTTTATCAAAAATAAGCAGATATCGATAGCGAAGTCACTGTAATATAAATAAGAGATACTGCTGATAATAATTTATGTTCAAAAACGATAATATCTCTATATAACTGATTCTAAAAATACTATTTATGACAACCATCTGTATGTCTTGCTCATTAATCGCTGTATGAACATTGTTTTTGGCGAGTTATATAAGATGCTTCAAGGAGGATAAGATGAACCCAATGTACACATCTTTTAACGGCTATCTCGGTGGACCTATCGGTTCCATCATTGGTGCTATTTTGATATTCGTTATTGGTTGGTTAGTAGCCCTTGGTATCGCAGCACTGGTACGCGGCGTACTCTCTAAAGTAAATCTAAATCAACGTATGAACTCTTCAACTGGTAAGACCTACGACCTTGAAGGTATCATCTCCAAGATTGTTTTCTGGTTTATTTTCATCATTGCTATCTCAGGCGCACTTAGCCAATTAAACTTAAACTCTATCTCAGCACCATTCGCAAATATGGTTAATCAAGTATTGGCATTTATCCCTAATCTTATCGGCGCTATCGCACTTGGTGTGATCGGTTGGGTCGTGGCTACTGTTGCACGCACAGCGATCAACGCAGCTCTTGCAAAAACCTCTATGGATGAGCGTTTAAGTGCACAAGCTGGTGTAAAACCAATGAGCAGTACGATTGCTGATATGGTTTACTGGTTCATCTTATTGGTTGTGTTGACCATGGTACTTGGTCAATTAGAGCTTGATGGTTTGTTTGCACCACTGACTAATATGGTCGACAAAATCTTTAGCTTCATCCCTAATATCTTGATTGCTGGTGTGGTCTTCGTCGTTGGTTATATCATTGCCAAAGTCGTACGCGGCATCGTAACCAACCTTGTTTCTACTTTTAATGTACAAGAATTGGCATCAAAAGCAGGTTTAAGTGAGCAAAATAGCTTACCTAACATTGCAGGTTCGCTAGCATTTTTAGTGGTTATCATTCCAACCATTATTGCTGCTCTAAACGCATTAAAAATTGAAGTAATTGCTCGCCCTGCGACCAATATGCTTAACAAAATCATGGAAGCATTGCCAAA
This sequence comes from Psychrobacter sp. MES7-P7E, assembly GCF_002863645.1. Lineage (NCBI taxonomy): Bacteria > Pseudomonadati > Pseudomonadota > Gammaproteobacteria > Moraxellales > Moraxellaceae > Psychrobacter > Psychrobacter sp. MES7-P7E. The sequence continues at coordinate 15,166 of NZ_PJBU01000090.1, forward strand.
CATCTTCATGGCAGTCGCTATCCTAGTAGTGACTTTCTATGTTGTACGTATGGTTGCCAACATCATCAAGGGTCTGATTGAGAACACTCAAATCAATCAATTACCTGCGAAAGTTGGTCTACAAGAAACCATGGGTGATAAGAAAATCTCTGACCTAGTTGGTTATGCGATTATCTTCTTCGCTATGCTATTTGCCGCTATTGCAGCTGCTGACTTGTTAGGTTTCGAGCCTATCTCAGCTATTATTACGATGTTTATCGCATTCGGTGCAAATATCATCCTAGGCGCAATTATCCTATTCATCGGATTCTGGCTTGCCAATATCATTGCAGGTGTGGTTGAACGTTCTGAGCAAGGTTCACAATTCCTAGCAAACATCGTACGTGTATTGATCATGGGCCTAGTATTAGCAATGGGTCTAAAAGCGATGGGTATTGCCGATTCAATCGTTAACCTAGCATTTGGTCTGACACTAGGCGCGGTAGCCGTTGCCTTTGCCCTATCATTTGGTCTTGGTGGTCAAGAAGCTGCAGCGCGCTTCCTACGTAAAATGCAGGACAAGATGGATCATGAACGCACTGAAGCGAAAGCAAAATCTGCGCTACAGCCAAGTTCATCAACTCAAGAAAAAGTTGCTGATTCAGTTCGTGAAAACACACCATCTGCTGCTAGCACACCTACCACTGACTTACGTACCGATGTAATTGATACACCACGTGTTGATACTAATGACATCTACAACAGTGATGACGTACTTCCTGATAGCGGTCTCAATGACGACCTCAATAAATAAGTATTTTTTGATTGTTTAGTTTAGATACGAAAAAGACAGCCTAGGCTGTCTTTTTTTATGTCAGTAAATATATTAATAAATTTGTCGTTCTTATTATTAAGAAACGGGTAGAAAGCTAACTACGTCTATCTACTACTTATCTTTTCGCGCTGGAATCGTCAAGCTCATCTGTACTTGAGGTAATTTTTCTTTTTGCGCCTTCGCAGGTTTACCATCTTCCACGCTACTAGCAGGTGGCATATTTTGCTTATCTAACTCCTGTTGCTTTAGCTTTTGCATTTGCTTAGTAAGTTGGCGCTCCCTTTGAGTCATCGCATCGACTGGCTGAATCCATAAATCAATATCGAAAAAATTCTCATTATTCTCAGTGATAAAGTCGATACCAAGCACGACTACATGATGTAGCTCAATAATTGGCAAACGTGTGGCAACGTCTTGTGCGATCTTTGCTAGCTTTGGTTGGACAGCTGCTTTGCTATTAGGCCCTTTTGACTCCTGACCATAAAACACCAGTACATAATGTCGTCCCAAACTTTCATAAGAATGTTGATGTACCACATAGCCATCTTTTTGCAGCGCTGCGCTTTGTTTAGGGTGTCTATATAGCGTACGGATAAGCTCGTGACGTGAAAACAAAGACTCATCTAGGAGTTGTTGTTGCCAGTGAGCGAGTGGTATTTCTGTCTGTTCGTCACTGTTAGTTATGTGCTTTTTACCATACGTATCTATCATCTGCATACTTAGCTGAGACCATATCGTGGCTGCTTGTATCATATGCTGATGGTACATTTGAGCAGTTGAACTTTGGTTTTTGTAGGCAAGTGTGATGGCGACCAGTGCTGAGTTAGGTTCGTCTTGTACTTCATTTTTGATGAGCGCATTGTCGACTACAATGGCAGGAGCAAACAGGTCTGGACTTTGCAAAAAACGCTCAACCAAAGCGTCTTCCGATTCAAAACTTGGAATATGGTTTACAGCCGATTGATGTAGCTGCTCCAGATGATAAGCTAAGAAACGCCATAACTCACATGGGGTTCGTACCGCTGCTGCTATCGAGTACCAATCATCCCAGCTAAAGACTTGCAGCTGCCGCATGCTTTCGCTCATGTCGACAACTAAGTCTTCTAAAAAGTAACGAACCCCAAAATTGTGTTTAAGTCGTTGTAGAGCACTGTTTGAATTGTTTGCACTGTCACCGTTATCATCTTGATTGAGACTGCTACTTCCTCCGACAAGCTGAATGTCAAAAATCATAGCTTCATAACCAGCTAAGGCATTTTCTTCATTTTGAGACGATAATGATTTGTACCATGTAAGTGCTGACTTTACCGCAGTCATGCGTACAGCCTCCATATCAACTGACTCTGTATCATAGGGTAAATACAGTGTTAGCTCCAACAGCTGTAGCTTGCCAAGTGGCAACTGATATTGATAGTGACGAGCGATATATTGAGCATTGTATTCATGCTCAATCGTATGCATGCCTGCTAAAGTCACTGCCATAGCATCTGCTTGTAAATAACTGACTAGCTCGGTCGTCAGGTAGCCCCAGTCGGGCATGGTAGTAATCGAATGGGACACAAGTTCCAACCTTCTATTATCGTATGGTGAATATCGCACAGGCCAGCTCGTAATAATAACAACATGATTATCGCGTATTACAAATATCTGAATGATGCAAAATTATGCTACATAAGCACTATCAGAGACAGTCGCTTTCAAAGCGATCACTTGTTATGATGATATCAAAGCAGTATTGCTTGCGTGCAAGTTTATGGATGACAAACTGTACTTAGTTGTATTTATCGAAACCGTAGTCATTGAAATTTTAATCATCGAATTTTTAATGACTATTATATAATAATAAGGATTAAACATTATGAAGCGTTTTAAAGAAAAGACCGTCGTTGTAACGGGTGCAGGTTCTGGTATTGGCCGTGCGGCTGCTATTCGCTTTGCCGAAGAAGGCGCTAGCGTGGTTTTAGTAGGACGTACAGCGGAAACACTAGAAGAAACTGCCAAAAAGCTACCCCAAGATCGTACTTGGATTCACACCGATAATTATCTCATTATTACATGCGATATCAGTGTCCAAAGCCAAGTACAAGAGATGGTTGAGCGCGCTATCGATAAATTTGGCAAAATTGATATCTTGGTAAATAATGCTGGCAAAGCCACCCAAGGAAAAATTACAGAACTATCTGCTGATGATTGGCGCTCTGCTATCGATGTGAATCTAAACGGGACTTTTTACGTCTCTCAAGCGGCTATGCCTCACTTGATTGCATCAAAGGGTAATATCGTTAATATTTCATCGCTCTCAGGTGTGGGTGGTGACTGGAATATGGCTGCTTACAATGCTGCTAAAGCGGGTGTAACCAATTTAACCCGTACATTAGCATTAGATCATGGTTCAGATGGTGTTCGTGTTAATGCGGTTAATCCAAGTGTCACCAAAACCGATATGACGACGGCTATCCAAGACAATGAGTCTAAGACGGATAAGTTCTTAGCTCGCTGTCCGCTTGGACGTTTGGCAACCCCAGAAGATATCGCCGCTGCCATTACCTTTTTAGCAAGTGATGATGCCTCCATGATTACTGGTGTCAATCTACCTGTCGACGGTGGTGTTAGCGCTTCTAACGGCCAACCACAGTTTTAGACTTTTGCACTGATAAACATTCAAATATTACTCAAAAAAAGCCCCTGATATCATCATATCAGGGGCTTTTTCAACATCAATTATCAGAACTTAGTTGTAGGTAGCTGTTAGCCTGCGTACCCGCAATACAACCAGTTCTGTTAACTTAACTAATTGAACTATTATTTATACCATTTGGCTTATTCAGCTGCATTATTGATGTCTTGTAGTGGCTGTGACAAACGCTCAAGGTGTCTTGGCAACACCCCTTTATACTGAGAATATATTTTTGGCAAATCTGCTTCGATATCACCTGTAGGATAAACCAGCGACATAAACCGTATTTCTTTAGTATTGTAGTCCATCGCTACTGGCAAAATCGGTACACCAGCACCCACCGCTAAATAATAAAAACCTGTCTTCCACGACTCAGTATATTGCCGTGTCCCCTCTGGCGATAACCCCAGAAATAATGGTTCACCAGTTTTGAACTTATCAATACTGGCTTGCAGTACAGAGCCTTTATTACCACGATCGATAGGAATGACCCCTATCCAATTTAATAACTGTGCAAACACAGGCACTTTAAATAGCGTGTGCTTGCCCATAATGCTGATTTTAACATCTAATGCAAACAAACTTGGAATCGCATAAATACCATCCACATTAGAAGTATGTGGCAGCGCAAGCACTACAGCTTGTGAGATATTTGGAATCTCGCCTACCGTACGCCAACCTGACGCCTTTAACAGCGCGGATGCAATAACAGGCGCAAACTTATTGCCACGCTTAGGCACCTTGTCTCCCAAATGTTTTTTGCTAAGTTCTGGGAGTACTTTGGAGCGCGCAGGTTTAGAAACAACAGACTTAGAACGGTTAAAAATCTTCGGTATCATGACAGCACAATATAATGAAAGGTACTGACATAATACCATTAAGCCTTTGTGACTAGGCTGAATTTTGCGTGCTTTTATTATGCGATAGATCGTTCAGCCATAAATATAAGTAATGACCTATTACGATATTCTGCACCCATATTTCTTTAGATTCATTGCTAATTCTTAAGAAATATCGGCCAAATCACCTTTACTCTCAAGCCATGACTTGCGATCAGAGGCACGTTTCTTAGCCAGTAGCATATCCATCACGCTATTGGTCAGTACCATGTCGTCCATATCTAACTGTACTAAGCGGCGTGTATCACGGCTCATCGTCGTCTCACGTAGTTGCTCAGCACTCATTTCACCAAGCCCTTTAAATCGTGTGATCTGAGCTTTTTTGTTACCTGGCACATTGGCTAAAATATGTGCAAGCTCCGGCTCATCAAGTGCATAATGAACTTCTTTACCCACATCCACTCGGTACAATGGCGGCATGGCCACAAATAAATGACCCGCATCCACTAGCGCAGGGAAATGCTTCACAAACAAAGCGCAGATCAATGTCGCAATATGTAGTCCATCAGAGTCAGCATCCGCTAAGATACATATCTTGTCATAACGCAGCTCGGACAAATCATCAGAGGCAGGATCGACACCGATAGCTATGGCAATATCATGAATCTCTTGGCTTGATAGCACCGTATCTGATGATACTTCCCACGTATTTAGGATTTTGCCACGTAGAGGTAGTATGGCCTGATAATGACGATCTCTTGCTTGCTTAGCACTACCACCCGCAGAGTCACCCTCTACTAAGAACAACTCAGCGCCATCACGCAAATCACCACGGCAGTCTGCCAATTTACCAGGCAATGCGGGCCCTTGAGTAATCTTTTTACGAGCGACTTTTTTGGCAGATTTCAGACGACGACCTGCTTTATTGATCGCCAATTCAGCGATTTGCGTACCCATGTCCGCATGCTGGTTTAACCATAGGCTAAAGGCATCTTTTGCCAATGTCTGTACAGCGCCCGCAGCCTCGCGACTAGATAAGCGCTCTTTGGTCTGTCCAGAAAACTGCGGCTCAGAGAACTTCAGAGACAGAATATAGTTCACCCCGTCCCAGACATCTTCTGCAGTTAGCTTCACACTACGTGGTAGCAAATTATGAATATCGCAGAATTCACGCAGCGCTTCTAAAATGCCCGTGCGTAGTCCGTTGACGTGCGTACCGCCCTGAGCTGTTGGAATCAGGTTTACATAGCTTTCTTGAATCGGCGTACCACCATCAGGCAACCAAGACAAGGCAAAGGTAATAGCCGCTCGTTCGCCCGCTTTCGCATCATAATTATAATAAAACGGCGCTTCAGGCAATGTTTCCAAACCATCTAATTGTTCGCTTAGATACTCGACTACCCCATCCGTAAACTGCCAAACGACCTTTTCATCATTGATATCGTCAGTGAATTCAATCGTCAGTCCAGCGGCCAAAACAGCCTTTGCTTTTAAATTATGCTTGAGCTGTTTTACATTAAATTTGGGCGTATCGAAGAAACTACCATCCGCCCAAAAGTGTACTCTAGTGCCACGTTTACGCTTATTTGAGCTAACTGCCTCCGTCAATGGCGTAACTGGTGCACCATTTTCAAATGCCATATCAAACTGTGTGCTATCACGCCATACCGTAACCTCAACGCGGGTTGATAGCGCATTGACGACAGAGATACCCACACCATGCAGACCACCTGACACTTCGTAATTAGAGGTCGAGAACTTTCCACCTGCATGTAAGCGAGTTAATATCAGCTCAATACCAGATTGACCAAACTCAGGGTGAATATCAGTTGGCATACCGCGCCCGTCATCTTCGACAGACAACGACCCATCACTATGCAATTGCACCTTGATGGTTTTCGCATAACCAGCCAACGCTTCATCAACCGAGTTATCAATGACCTCTTGCGCCAAATGGTTAGGGCGCGTGGTGTCGGTATACATACCTGGACGACGACGGACTGGCTCAAGACCTTCTAAAACTTCTAACGATTGCGCATTATATTGACTCACAAATGCATCCTTAACTGTTCGCGTGCGTTTAATTCTATTAAACCATTATAACGAAAAATAGCGACGTTAACGTTAATACTCCATCGCTTACGTCATATAATGTCGTCTATTTAAGGCTGTACTAAACTCTGTAAGATATTCATCACCATGGGCAACTGCTCATCAAAGTCACTGAACCGATGATCGCCACCCTCTTGCACCGTTACCGATGCGCCCTTACCTTGATAAAAAGCTTTAGACAATTCAAAATTTAACAGCTCGTCGCCTTCTTTTAATAGCACAGCAACTTTATCGGGATAATTTACCGATAACAGCTGATGATCTGCAAACAACTGTAAATCTGCAGGCGTAATACTCCAGCCGCCCGCTGTTGTATGCAGGACTTTGCTAGTAGATGACTCATTTAAGTTATCTTGACTTGATACTGGTTTATTAGAGAAACGCTGTAAGGTGATATGGGGCTGGACACTAGGGTTAAGCAATAAAACTGGGCAACCTATCTGATTGCTTATCACAGTAGAAAAATACCCACCTAGCGAACTACCGATTAATACTGTATTTGACAACTCAGTCTGCTTATCTGCTGATTTTCTATCTGCACTATTATTTAGTGATTTGATTAAAGACAATAATTGCTCACAAACTTGAGCAGGGGTTTTATTTAAATCAGGACGCAGTACATTAATATCAGGATGATGAAGCTGGCAATATTTTTCTAACAACACGCCTTTGGTCGAGTTGGCATCACTGTCCAATCCATGGATATAAATCAAGTTCACGTATCATCTCACTTATTAATTTTGTTATGATTATCTTATAAAGGCTATCAAAGCTAAGCATAGCACCCGCTAGACGGAAATAATAACAATAAAATGGCACACTATTAGTCAGTATTTGCGACATAATAATGTTGTACAGTGATTTTATGCAGGTCAAAGGAATGACGGTAGTCATTATGGAGGAGTCATGAATCAACAGTTTGAACTGTTCGAGATTGCCAATCCATGTATTGGTCTTTGTCAAAGCAATAAGAAGGGTTATTGCTTTGGTTGCCTGCGTAGTCGAACTGAGCGCCAGCGATGGCATGACATGACGACAGAGCAGCAACGCGAGGTGCTAAGGCTTATCGCAGGACGTAAGCTGCGTATTGAGCTTATGCGGCTACGTAAAAACGAGCAGTTAGGTTTTGATTTTGAAGAAGACGTTGAGATGGGTGAGTTGTTTTGAGAAGTAATTAATCAGGCCAGACATGCTAATAGCATCCTCAAAATGCGTTAAATTTCGCTAAAATATATGCCCAATAACCTAACAGTAGAATCAGTAGTCCCCACGGTATGGCGAAACACCAATAATATAAATTGCTAGTAGTAAATACGTAAAAATAAACAGCCATTCCAACACTGATTACAAGTGAAGCTGCATATCCAATCAACAAGGTAAAGAGAACATTATTCTCAATTTTGGTTAAGCTTGGGCTTCCCTCTGCTTGGGCTTCCCTCTGCACACATATAGAAAAGAAACCCGAAGGCAAAAGCCCCGCCAATAGTAATATGCATAAATGATATTAGAACTAGCAACCAAATTGACACACATACTTCCTTACTAGTTTAATGACGGCTTTGTCTTTAATACAGTGCTTTTTACAAGTTAGAAGCGTTTTCAATAAAAAATAGCATACCTTCAAGTTTTTCTATAATCAATACTGCAATACGCTTGCTAGAATAAATTAGGCTGAAATCAGTAGATCTGG
>NZ_PJBU01000091.1:0-23073 GCF_002863645.1 Psychrobacter sp. MES7-P7E
TTTGGTGACGGTGCTCGGTTTCAGGAGGTTTAGCACTAGATACTTCGGTCAAAACTCAAACCTTCCTACAAATCAGTTTGATGTGATACTATTTATTCACTTTTAGAATCTACTATTTGTCATTTATTTTGGAGCATATTATGGGCGTTCCACTCTACTATACTGCTGAACGTTCTACTCTCTTGACTCAACAGGAGCAAGAAAAGATCGCGTCAATAGTCGATGAATATAATGAAAACTTCAAGCATGCAGATGATGCAGAGACTTTCGATCTCTATGCATATGATGATAGTGAGTCTGAGGTCATATTAGCAGGAGCTACAAAGCTACCTGCTAATATGGATGTAGAAGATCTTATGTATACCCTAGAGCATTGGCTACAATGTTTGACTGAGATTCGCCTTGTGGTAACTGATGCAGAATGGCATGTACATCTAGATGATAACGATGCTGTATGGGTAGATGATAAGTGGCAGATGGAAAAGTAGCGCTTCACCACTATTATGATTTGTATAATTGCTTAGAGTAGCTTCTATGAATTCATAAGATATTTACACAATAAAGCTCTCAACTGGATAACAGGCTGAGAGCTTTTTTATGAGAAATTATTTTAGTCTACTTACTTTTTACTACTATCTATATAGACAATTTAAGTATTAACAATATATCTATAATATGAATATATCCTTTATAATCTGCTCAAAATGATTTGACTTCTATCATTATAGCTGCTAATTTTAAACAGTTCTTTTATTACAGGTATGTAAAAAATATATCTAAATCTTGTAGCCAATTTAATCCAGGATGAATCAAATTGTCTGCTCGTAATACCTTACTCCTATTCTCATAATTATCAAAAGGAATTGATAATGAAGTTAGCTCCTCTTTTTTCAATTGGTGCTTTAGCCGCTATTAGTCTTCTTGGCTGTTCTAACCAATCTGCTGATACGACTGATGGCTCATCAGCGACTTCTCAAGAAACTACCGTGCTACGGTTTTCGCATTTTTGGCCAGCAACCTCATCTATCAGTAAAGAAGTCTTTGAGCCTTGGGCAAAACAGATAGAAACAGATTCTGACGGCCGCCTAAAGGTTGAGCTGTATCCATCGGCGGGCCTTGCTAAAGCAGACGTTACTTACGAATCTGCTGCTAAAGGTACGATCGATATCGGTTCACAAGCGCATGGTTATACCAACGGTCGCTTTCCTTTGACTCAGATTACTGAACTTCCAGGTTTATCAAATTCAGCAACTCAAATGGGCTGTATGCTACAGACCTTATATGATGACGGTACTTTAGCAGGTGAATACGAAGACTCACATTTATTATTTATGTACGGGGCTGGACCTGGGGCGCTTCATACAACTGATAAGCTAATTCGAACACCTGAAGACATGAAAGGTATGCGTATTCGCCGTCCTTCAGCTGTTGCTGGTGATATTATTGAAAGCGCTGGTGCCTCGCCAGTAGGTTTACCTGCTAATGATATGTATACCTCGTTACAGCGCGGCGTTGTTGATGGTTTGAGTTTCCCTTGGGAAGCAGTAACAGCGTTTAAAATTGATGAGATTACCAAGTATCATACCAATATTCCTTTCTATAGTTCAGCGCTTATGGTCACGATGAATAAGGACAAATATGACAACTTACCTGATGATCTAAAACAAGTTTTGGATAAAAACTCAGGGATGGCATTAGCTAATAAGGTCGGTGAAGTGTTTGATAAACATGACCAAATGGCAATTCAAGCTGCTAAAGATAAAGGTGATGAAATTATCGAAATTCCTGATCCATTAAATGATCCAGACTGGAAAGGGCCACTTGAAAGAGGAACACAAAAATATCTAAAGGATGTTAATGCTTTGGGTTTGGATGCTGATAGTGTCTATGAAAAAGCAAAAGCTGCCAGTGCTGCCTGTAAGGTTTAACCTATTGGAGGTGTCACATGGCATTTTTAGTCAAGCTCAGCGTCTTAATCTCTAGATTATGCCAGTTCATCGGTGGGGTGAGTCTCATCATCATCGTCCTAACCACCATGCTCGACGTCGTCGCACGCTACATATTCAAACTCACCGGCGGTGAGTTTGGTTTTACCGTCAAAGGCAGTGTAGAGATTGTTTCCTACTTCATGCTATTTGCATTGTTAGCTGCCTTTGCCGCATTTGTCGAACGCTCACAAATCATCGTCGACGTCTTCACCCAGAAAATGCCACAGTCTATCAAAGGCTACCTTATGGGTATCTTTATGATGGGCTTCTTTATCATCGGCATCGTCTTCTCATGGGGACTCTACGAGAGCGCCATTGATGCCTTAGAGTATGGCAAAGTCACCCAAGACCTTAGAATATCTATGATGCCTATCTATATGGTTAGTGCATTCTTAAGCATCTTACTGGCTATTCGCTCATTGATCGAATCCATCAACATCTTTAAGACAGGCGAATTCTTTGACGCCGAGGAGACAGGCGCATGAGTCCAGAAATTATCGGTGCGATTGGCCTAGTGGTCATGATCCTGCTTGTCGTCTTACGCGTACCCGTCGCACTTGCCATGTTAGGGGTGGGCTTAGTCGGTTTTGGTGCGGTCACCGCGCCTAGTGGTGCTCTGCAAATGCTCAAAGACATCCCAGTCGATGTCTTAGCAAAGTATGACTTTAGTGCCATTCCCTTATTTATTCTCATGGGTGTGTTTGCTACCCACTCGGGCATGGCAGGTAAACTCTTTGAAGCCACCCGGACCATATTTGGCGGGGTAAGGGGCAGTCTTGGTATTGCAGGCATTGGTTCATCCGGTATCTTTGCCTCTATCTCAGGATCATCACTTGCTACTGCCTCCACCATGACCAAAGTGGCGCTACCGCAAATGGAGAAGTACGGCTATCAGCCAGGTTTTGCCTGCGGTATCTTAGCCGCTGGTGGTACGCTTGGTATTATGATTCCGCCCAGTATTGCGCTACTGGTCTATGCCATCTTAACCCAGCAGTCAGTAGGTGATATGTTCATCGCTGGGTTTTTACCCGGTATGCTCGGTATGGTGATGTACTCACTCACGGTTATGGTGATGGTACGCTGGAAACCACACTTGGCAAAACGTGGTGAGAAAACGTCTTGGAAAGCCAAGCTACTGTCACTGACTGGTCTGATACCGTTTAGCTTTATCTTTATTGTGATTATTGCCGGTATCTTCTTTGGGTTATTTACCCCAACAGAAGGGGCCGCAGTAGGGGCGTTTGTCTCTTGGGCTTATGCCTTTGCTAAAGGCATGCGTCTAGATGGTCTCAAGCAGTCATTGATTGAGACGCTAGCGCTCTCTGCCGTGGTGTTCTTTATGCTACTGGGTGCAGAGGCATTGGGATACTTTATTTCAGTCTCACGCTTGTCTTATACCTTGGCATCTTGGATCGGTGGATTGGCGGTCAGTCCAATGATTGTGCTGATCTGTATTCTATTCATGTACTTCCTATTGGGACTGTTCATGGATGCCTTAGCGATGCTGGTAATCACGATACCTGTGGTATATCCAATCATTTTAGCGCTAGGGTTTGATCCTGTCTGGTTTGGCATTATTGCAGTATTGACGGTGGAGCTTGGTTTGATTACGCCGCCGATGGGGATGAATATCTTTGTGATTAAGGCGATGGCACCGCACATTAAGCTGAGCGATATGTTCCGCGGAGTGGCACCATTTATTGTCTCTGATGTGATTCGTTTGGTTATCTTGGTGATGTTCCCTGCCATCTCTCTTGTGCTGTTGGGGTAGGTTTAACCTAAACCTTCATGTGTAACGTTATTGTATGAAGCCATATTGCTTACGCAGCAGTGTGGCTTTTTTATTGGCTGATATTTTGACTAAGAATTAAGAGAAGGATATGTTAGAAACTCACAATCTGTGATGCTGCATAATGATAAATTTTCTTAGTGTTATAAAGGCTTATGAATGTAGTAAACTGGTTTTCATTCATTTTCCTATATAATTTTATAAGTAGAGATAGTCATGGCTGTCGATTTTAGTAATACGCTTATCGTCGCAATTTCTGCGACGGCACTTTTTGATTTGACTGAGTCAGAAAACTATTTGCTAGAGCTGCTAGAGCAACGACCTGCAAGTGCTATAAAAGAGTTTAGGGGGTACATGACCGAGCGTGAAAATGATCCTTTGAATATTGGTGCAGGTTATCCACTGATTAAAGCATTACTAAACCTAAATAAATATTCTGATAATAGCGATGGACAGGATTCAGACATTGAAACACCATTGGTCGAAGTCGTTATCGTCTCAAAAAGTAGTCCAGACACTGGTATTCAGGTACTTAATGCAATTCTAGAACATGATATTAATATCTCCCGTTCGGCTTTTGTTTCAGGTAGCCCTGTTGCGCCTTATATCAAAGACTTTAACGTTGATCTGTTTTTGACTACCAATCGTGATGATGCTCAGCAAGTTGCGGATGCCAATATCTGTGCCTGTGCCATACTAGACGCTACGCCTGTGAATACTTATGAGCTGGATACTGAGCAGCTGCGCATTGCCTTTGACGGGGACGCGGTAGTTTTTGATGATTCAGGTGAACTGCTATACAAACAAAAAGGGCTACGAGCCTTTCATGATCGTGAAGTACAAATGCGTGATTTACCGATTGAAAAAGGTCCTTACGCTGAATTATTGATTAAATTATCAAATCTGCAAGAGCGCCTACCTGCTGGTCTAAAATACTCACCAATAAAAATTGCGCTGGTGACCGCGCGCAATGCACCAGCTGACTTGCGTGCTATCAAGACACTACGAGAGTGGGGCGTGAATGTTGATATGGCGTTTTTTTTGGGAGGATTAGAGAAAACAGCAGTACTCAGAACATTTGCGCCACATATCTTCTTTGATGATTCAATCAAGCATATCGACGCAGCACGTCGTTTTATTCCTACGGCCTTGGTTCCTTATCATTCGACGTCATTATTGCATGGTGATAACTATCTCACTGCGGATGAAGATGCATCACTATTATCGTTCAAACCTGCTGTACGCCCACTATTTGCTGTAAATCATTAAATAGGCATAAAAAATTTAGATAATAAGGATAGGATGGTATATGAATTGGCAGCAGTTGCTTCACTTAGTTGTCGTACGAATAAAGCAGGTCATCGGACTGTATGCTTTTGTACTTATACCGATGTGGGGCATGTTTTTTCTAAATGAAGTGGCCTTATTTGGACTGTGGAATATCTTTGGTATTGTACCGCGTGCTTTAGATGTGGGTAGTATGATAGGGGTATTTGCTTCATGGACCATGCATGGCAATTTGTCGCATTTGACTGGCAATACGGTGACGCTATTACAGATTTTGTTTTTGTTTGGACTGTTTGAGAAGAATGCTTATCGCACGGTAATTAAACTGGTGGTCGCCTCAGGACTGGTCACTTGGGTTATCGGGTCGCCATCTTCTATCCATATCGGCGCATCAGGGCTTTGTTTTGCAATGTTAGGTTATATGATAGGCGGAGCTATATTTGCGCGGCGTTGGGGTTATCTGATTGCTTGTATTGTTATGGGGACTGGTTATTGGCTGACCATTAAGCAAGGATTGATGCCGCAACAAGGTATCTCATTTGCGGCACATTTTGGTGGCTTGTGCGCTGGGCTATTGCTAGGAGCTAATTCAAAGCATACTTATTCAGCCGCTTCTCAACGCTATTAAAAGCAACTGGATGTCAGTATTTAATGAACCAGCATAATCATAACCGTACTAAGCGTTATAGGATCAGACGATTTCATCAGTACAGATTTTGATAAATAAAGGATCGTCTGTAGTCAGCTCTCGCCACGCAGTGGTCTGTTTAACATGTTCATTCACCGTCAGTGTGTTACCTTTTTCTGGTATAACGTAATCTGCACGCGCAGGAACACTGCAATCGATAACTTGTGGAACTTTCTCTACACTTCTTCGTCTTTCAAATAAATATAAATTGAATAAATATATATTTGGGTTGTCTACTTGCACACTAGTATTTCCAGTATCGGCAGCGATAAAACGTAATATTTGTGGTTTAGCATAAGACCATGGGCGGAACCATTCCGTGCTTTCTGCTGTTTTGACGACTTCTACGCCTTCTGGCAGATCTCGCACTTGTTGACCATACCAGCTGTATTCCTGGTTTATCTGGAATGCAAACATCCCAATAGCAGCAAATAAGGGAATCAGCCATTTAGGTGCACTTTTGCCTGCCAGTTTGCTGAGGTGAGTTATGATAAGTGCTAGTCCAGCCATACCAAATGCGGCAGCGATGGTAGCGATAAACTCAAAAAGCATAAAATATTCCTTAATGCGTTAGATGTGTCTAATTGAACCTCTTAGATAAAGTAAAAATCTAAAATTTAGTTATTATAGCTATAGGATAAAAAAATCACCCACAAGCAGCTACTGCCTGTGAGTGATATATAGTAACAGAAGATATATCCTCAGTTGTGAGCTTAGTGGTCGACCGCACCGCCAGCGCCACGTGGAGAACGTACGCTCTCAACCAGCTCTTGAATATGTGCTGGTGGTGGCGCAGTAGCATAAGATACAGCGAATGCTACGATGAAGTTAAGCAATGCACCAACTGCACCAAATGATAGTGGTGAGATACCAAATAACCAGTACTCTTCAGTATCAGGGAAGTTCGCTGTACCACTGATGAAGAACCAACCTTTGAACATAAAGATATAGACAAGAACGACTATTAAACCAGTCAACATACCTGCAATAGCGCCAAGATTGTTGATGCGTTTAGAGAAAATACCCATCATTAACACAGGGAACAATGAAGAGGCAGCAATACCGAAGGCCAGTGCTACGACCTGTGCGGCAAACCCTGGCGGATTCATACCTAAGTAAGTTGCTACTACAATCGCCACACCCATAGTGATACGAGCATATTTTAGCTCTTGTTTATCAGTGATATTTGGGTTTAAGTTACGTTTGATCAAGTCATGACTGATGGCTGATGAAATTGCGAGCAGTAGGCCTGCAGCGGTTGATAGTGCTGCTGCCAAACCACCTGCAGCAATCAGACCAATAACCCATGGTGGAAGCTGTGCAATTTCTGGATTCGCTAGAACTAAGATATCAGCGTTAACATCAAGCTCGTTACCTGCCCATCCAGCGTTAGCAAAACGACCATCAAGCTCTGCATCATGTGCAATACGAGCGGTTTCTACCGCTGCAGTTGCTGCAGCAACATCGCCACCGTCAGTTTGAGCAGTATTAAGGGCGATCTGAGCAGCACCTAACCCACTATCACTGTACAACTGAATACGACCATCATTGTTTAGATCGTTATACTTGATAAGACCTGTTTCTTCCCATGTCATCATCCAGTCTGGACGTTGATCATATTCTAGAGGCGCTTCTGCAACCCCTTGTGGGTAAACGGTGTCAATTAGGTTTAGACGAGCCATAGCACCTACTGCTGGAGCAGTAAAGTATAGTAGCGAGATAAATACCAGTGTCCAACCTGCTGTCCAACGTGCATCAGCCACTTTAGGTACCGTGAAAAAACGAATGATAACGTGTGGTAGACCTGCTGTACCGATCATTAGCGTCAAGGTAAATAGCACCATGTTTAGCTTGTTAGGAACGTCAGCCGTATAAGAGGCAAATCCTAAGTCAGTCACAACTTGGTTAAGCTTAGTCAAAATAGGGACACCTGACTCGACATGGTTTGAAAACAAACCAAGGCCTGGAATCGGGTTACCGGTCAACTCAAGTGAAATAAAGACAGCAGGAATAGTATAGGCAATCATCAGAACCACATACTGTGCAACCTGCGTATAGGTAATCCCTTTCATACCACCAAGTACGGCATAGAAGAAGACAACAATAGCCGCAATGATAAGACCAGTACTACTCTCAACTTCTAAGAAGCGCGAGAATGCAACACCAGCACCGGTCATCTGACCGATAACGTAAGTGGTCGATGCGGTAATCAAACAGACCACAGCAATCATAGCAGCCGTTTTTGAGTAAAAACGATCGCCGATAAAATCAGGAACCGTGAACTTACCGAACTTACGTAAATAAGGCGCTAAAAGCATCGCTAGCAGAACGTAACCGCCAGTCCAACCCATCAAATAGGTAGAAGCGCCATAACCACTAGCAGCAATAAGACCTGCCATTGAGATAAATGACGCCGCACTCATCCAGTCAGCAGCTGTTGCCATACCGTTAACGACCGGATGGACACCACCACCAGCAACATAAAATTCACTGGTTGAACCAGCACGAGCCCAAATCGCGATACCGAAATAGAGAGCGAAGGATAGACCCACAAAAATAAGATTAATTACAAATTGACTCATGGGGCTATTCCTCGTCTACGCCATATTGTTTGTCTAACTTATTCATACGCCAAGCGTAAAAGAAAATTAGGATGATAAATATACCAATGGATCCTTGCTGAGCAAACCAAAAGCCCAGATCAGTACCACCGATTTTGATACCAGCTAACAATGGACGAAACAAGATACCAAAGCCATATGAGCATAGCGCCCAAACAACCAAGCTGCCGAGAATGAGACGAATATTGGCGCGCCAATATCCAGATGGATCGTTGTGGTTTTCCATAGGACAACTCCTTTTGTCTTACCTAAAAAATATCAACCATATAAAAAGAACTGCGATTATTTCTTACCACGAAAAGTATAAAAAATAGTCAGGTACTGCTTTATATAGTGAAAACGATGATGCGTGATAGTACGTTTAATGCTCGGTAATTCTCTACTTCAAATAAAAGTAGTTAACTATTTAAGCATCGTATTGACCTAAACCATCGAATGGCAAAAATAACGTTTCTTGAGGAAGACAGAAGGGTGGACTATCCAGTGTCTTTTTAACAATCTCGTCTTCCTGACAAGAGTTTTAATCTTTTTAACACGCTAACCTGTTGTGCTTCTTGTACTGATTAATAGCTTCGATAACCATAAAACAGTCTAAACGGATATAGAATTTATATTAGCACGGTTTAATAAAGATAATTGCAAACTACTACGCATAAATAATAAGTAAATTACTAAAAATTAGTTTGCTAAATATTTATTAAAGAACCTAACGTTACGGCAACCGAGTAATTTATACGATTAAATTATCACTTAATCTATTCTATATAAGATGAAACATAAGCATTATTTATTTTGAAAATAGTTATATGAAGTCGATAAGCAAACGTGATGGTCGCATGTCGCTCAATATCTATATTATGCACGTGTCTTTTTGGTATCAGGTATTTTGCACAGAGGCTTATATAGTCCATGGTAACCAAAATATGATATCGATATAAAACTTAAGTAACGCGTATAAAGAATGAATAAGGAGCCCATATGAACGAAGGGATAGTAGGTTGGTTTAATAACATCGTAAATTATGGTGTCGGTATTATCTGGGGTAACAACGATTGGCTGATTGCTAGTAACCCTTGGTATGGATTACTGATGTTCTTACTAATTGGTGCGGGTCTTTACTTCACCGTCGTGACACGTTTTATTCAGTTTCGTCATTTTGGTCATATGTGGAAGTTGCTACGCGTGTCCAACCAAGGACGCAAAGATGGTGGTATTAGCTCATTTGAAGCATTGATGACGTCGCTGGCCGCGCGTGTTGGTACTGGTAACTTGGCAGGTGTGGCAATTGCAATCTATCTAGGTGGACCAGGTGCTGTATTCTGGATGTGGATGACGGCACTGGTCGGTATGTCGACCAGCTTTATCGAGTCAACCTTAGCACAGGCATATAAAGTACCGCACAACGATAATGTGTACCGCGGTGGCCCTGCTTATTACATCGAAAAAGGTCTAGGCAAGCGCTGGCTTGCCGTGTTTTTCTCATTATGTTTGTTAGTGGCCTTTGGTTTGGCATTTAATGGCGTACAATCCAATACCATCGCTCAAGCGACCAACGAAGCCTTTGGTGTGCCAACGTGGATGACAGGTTTGGTATTGGTAGTACTGGTAGCGCCAGTGGTATTCGGTGGTTTACGCTCAGTAGCTCGTATCGCAGGTAAAATCGTACCAGTGATGGCTATCTTGTACATCTTGCTAGCGCTATTCATTATCGTGACTAATTTCAGTCAATTCCCAGCAGCGATCGCGTTGATTGTAAAATCAGCATTTGGCTTTGAGCAGGCAGCAGGCGGTGTCATCGGTTATGGTATTGCGCAGGCAATGATTAACGGTATCAAACGTGGCTTGTTTTCTAACGAAGCAGGTATGGGTTCAGCGCCGAATGCTGCAGCAACGGCAAAGAGTCATCCTGATCATCCAGCAGTGCAGGGTTTCATGCAAATGCTTGGCGTATTTATGGATACCCTTATCATTTGTACCGCGACGGCGTCGATTATTATTTTGTCTGGTGTGGTCGACCCTAATGTCGAGCAAGAAGGTATTCAGTTAACTCAGTTGGCCTTATCGCAGTATGTGGGTGACCTAGGTGTGGTGTTCGTGGCGATTGCGATTTTCTTCTTCTCATTTACGTCTATCATCGCCAACTATAGCTACGGTGAGTCAAATCTTGAATTTATCTCTGGTGCCAAAAACGCCAAAGTGATGATTATGGTTTTCCGCTTCCTAGTGTTAGGTATGGTATTTATTGGGTCTGTTGCTAGCCTACCTGCTATATGGAACTTCGCTGACTTGTCTATGGGTCTGATGGCCTTGGTCAACTTAGTGGCAATCTTGCTGTTGTCTCCTGTAGCGCTAAGAATACTACGTGACTATGAGCGTCAGGTAAAAGAGGGTAAAACAGGCGATCAGATTAAGTTTGATCCTGATAACTTTGTAAAACTTAGAGATGAAGCCAACCGTGATGCTTGGACAGATTAAGCAGAATTGATTGGTAAAACTAGCTTGTTCTAAGCATTAAAAAACCGCCCGACTCTTATGCAGAGAAGGGCGGTTTTTATTGGAGTACAGTTTTAATGATATTAACTGTACCAGCTCAAACCAGAATTATTCTGATTTACATGTTTGGATAGTTTGGACCACCGCCACCTTCTGGTGTTACCCAAGTGATGTTCTGTGAAGGATCTTTGATATCACAGGTCTTACAATGTACACAGTTCTGCGCATTGATAACAAACTTGGCACCCTCAGCATCTTTGACGACTTCATACACACCCGCTGGGCAGTATAGACGCGCAGGCTCAGCGTACAACGGTAAGTTGATTGAGATAGGTACCGTTGGATCAGTAAGTTTTAGATGCGTTGGCTGATCTTCTGCATGGTTGGTGTTAGAGATAAATACTGACGATAACTTGTCAAATACCAGCTTACCATCAGGCTTAAGATAGGTTGGTTGATAAGCATGATTAGCACGCTCCAACTGATCGTAATCTGGGATGTTGTCATGCAAAGTGAATGGCATTTTACCTTTTAGCAAGTTGTGCTCGATAAAGGTGAAAGCGCCGCCCATGAACAGACCCATACGGTGAATCGCAGGTGAGAAGTTGCGCGACTCATAGTTATCTTGATACAACCATGACTCTTTGTACATTGTGCTATAAGCAACCACTTCATCATGCTGACGTTCAGCTTGCAGCGCCTCAAAGATAGCTTCGGCTGCGAGCATGCCTGACTTCATAGAAGTATGTGTGCCTTTGATTTTTGCTGGGTTTAAGAAACCAGCATCATCACCTACCAACACGCCACCTGGGAAGGTGAACTTCGGTAGTGAGTTTAGACCACCTTTGGTCAACGCACGGGCGCCATAAGAAATACGCTTACCGCCTTCTAAAACATTTTTGATAACAGGATGTGTTTTTAAGCGCTGCATTTCATCAAATGGAGACATATAAGGGTTGTGGTAAGACAAATCGGCCACAAGACCAAAGCTTACTTGGTTGTTTTCATCAAAGTATAACCACCAGCCGCCAGTAGAGCCAGTTTCAGTCAATGGCCAGCCAAGACCATGCATGACAACACCTTGCTCATGCTTTTCAGGCTCAACTTCCCATAGCTCTTTTAGACCGATACCATAATGCTGAGGATCAGAGTCTTTATCTAGATCGAAGCGGCTGATTAAGCGTTTGCCTAAATGTCCACGGCTACCTTCCGCAAAAATAGTGTATTTGGCAAGAAGCTCATAACCAGGCTCAAAACTTGGCTTGGCTTCACCATTGGCCGCCACACCCATATCACCCGTTAATACACCTCGGACCGAACCGTCGTCATTGTATAGGATGTCATCGGCAGGGAAGCCTGGGAACATCATAACTTCAAGCTCTTCTGCCTGTACGGCCAACCAACGAACGACATTACCTAGCGAGACAATATAGTTGCCATCGTTGTGCATCGGACCTGGAATCAAAGAGTCAGGCACTTTAGTTGAGCGTGTAGCAGAGTTCAAATAATAGAAACGATCTTCTGTCGCTGGCACGTTAAGCGGTGCGCCTTTTTCTTTCCAGTCAGGGATTAGCTCATTTAGAGCGCGTGGCTCGATGACTGCACCAGACAACGTATGGGCACCAAACTCAGAGCCTTTTTCGACCACACAAACCATAAACTCATCATTACCAGCTTCAATTGCGAGCTGGCGCAAACGTATGGCAGCAGACAGACCTGCAGGTCCACCGCCAACAATGATGACATCGAACTCCATTGATTCGCGTTCGACTTCAGGTTCCGCGGCAACTGGCGCTACGACTGGTTCTACTTTATCTAGCGTTGCGGTCTCTGTCGCTACTGGTGCGTCAGCATTCACAGTATTACCATCAATAACTGGCGTTTGATTGTCTTGCTCTTGCATACCTACTCCTAAACTTTTAGTGGCTTATCTCAGGGCATCATTAGCTTAACAACTGAATAATAGACTTGCGGCGCTAACGTCACTCAGACATATGGCTGCCCGATAAAACTGTCTTTGCGGCATCAATTGACCTGTTATGGTTAATACCAATTTGTCTAAGGATATCAACGTATAACGTAAGATGTGTCATCAATACAACACCCACTTGACCATTTCAATAAAAAATCGTTACTCATTATAAAAGAAAAGTCCTACAAACACGATACGCATTTATGAGTATCGATGCTAAGGTAATGTTAAGAAAATGAGGTTGTTATAACGATAAAGTTTCATCATACCTGAAACAAAAATTTATAGTAATAATAGATAAGCCAAACTTTGAATACTAAATAAAGGAATTAATAATGAATAACGATAATAATAGTACTGAAGACAGCTATGAGAAAATAGCAGAAGCCCCGACCAGTAAGCCTTATAGCCTAGATAGCTTAGATAATTTAGATGCATTAAGCCAGTATATTAAGTCTACGAAAGGGACTCGCGAAGGGCGTGCGATACCACCGCTTGAAAAATGGCATCCTGAAGATATTGCTGATATGGATTTGATTATCAAAGCAAACGGAGAATGGTGGCATGAAGGCGGGCAAATGACCCGTGAGTCATTGGTCAGCTTGTTTGCCACGATACTATGGAAAGAAGAGAATAATGGCACTACTGAGTACTTTTTAAAGACCCCTGTACAGAAAATCCGTATCCAAGTTGAAGATGCACCACTTCTGATAAACGATGTTGGTATTGTCCATGAAGATGATATGAGTTGGTTAGAGTTTACAACGACGACAGGGGATGTGGTTCGCTTAGACGATGAGCATTCGATTGTATTAAAGGCGTATAATTCTAATAAGAGCGATTCTAATAAGAGCGACTTTAGTGAAAGCGACTTTAGTGAAAGCGACTTCAATAACAGTGACTTTAGTGAAAGCGATCAAGCGAATCAAATGAGTACAGCTGACGATGTTGCAGATTCTCAGGAATTAGCGTCTACAGAACAGGTACGCCCTTACATGATGGTCAGAAATGGCTTAACCGCACTTATCGGCCGCAATACTTTTTATCACCTGACTGAAATTGGAGCATTATCAGAAGAAAATGGTAAGACGATATTGACGCTACAGAGTGGTGGGCAGTCTTATTCATTATCGATGCCTACTGATTAAGTATTATGTTTATCTATTAATTGCTGTATGCCGATGAGTGCTATAATTTTATAATATAGCTTGATTCTATTAGTCTGAAAAATTCCTATCGTATAAAGGTAGTTGATAGATAGCTGACGTAGAGTAACGCCATACACGCAACATATATATAGCGCATTTAACTGGGTAATGAGATTGATGAAGAATATGATAATGGCATTAGCATAAAGATGGATATCAAAAACCAGACAGTCGAAAAACTCAGACCGTGTGTCGATATATCTGTTGATCAGAGTCTCAAAGCTATGAATCTAGTAGATGTCAATAAACATGCTGGTAATACAGTTGTAAGCGATAAAAACCGTAGCGCGCCCATTGGCGTGTTTGATTCTGGTGTTGGCGGCTTATCTGTTTACTTGCATTTAGCACAGCAGCTGCCTACTGAGCATTATATATATTATGCTGATACATTAAATGTACCTTATGGCAATCGTGACAGCGAAGATATTGAAATGCTAACGCTAAAAGCCGTAGAGTGGTTACATAAGCAAGGCTGTAAGCTAATAGTTATTGCGTGTAACAGCGCCTCAGCATATGCGCTAGATACTGCCCGACGCTGTTATCCACATATACCTATTGTGGGTCTTGTCCCTGCATTAAAGCCTGCGGTATTGGCGAGTAAGAGTGGTCATGTAGCGGTGCTAGCAACCAAAGCGACTTTGAATGGCACCTTGCTAAACGATGTCATTGCCAATTTTGCTCAACCTAATAACACAGTAGTCACTAAGTATTTTGATCCGCAACTGGTACCTTGGGTAGAAGCAGGTATGTCAGAACAAGACGAGACAGCCCAAAGATTACGTCAACAGGTACGAATATTTGCTAATGAAGGTGTCGATCAGTTGGTGCTGGGATGTACGCATTATCCGTTTTTTAAGACATTTTTATTGGATGAGATTGCACAGCAGCAGCTGTCAATACAAGTTATTGATTCTGGTCAAGCGATTGCTGAACGGGTTAGACAGCTATTGATTGCAAACAACTTGTCTGCATCATTGATGAGTGAAAAACGAGAAAATCTGACACAAAAAACCAGTAATAAAAATACCATTACTAGACCGCCATTAACTTTTCACGCCACTAAATATAGTGATAGACTATGCGCTTTAGTTGAGCGCTTACTCGGTACAGAAATGGCATTGCAATACTACTCTCTCTAGTTATTATCAAAGTTAGTGATATCAATACGCTGTATGCAACGCTGACTCAGTTAAAATAAATTGAGTGCATCTTTTTAAGCTAAGAGTATGCTAGGCTGAACAAGACAAGATTTTTGTGTTCTATTTTACATCCTATCCTTTTTATGTCACGACCTACGCTTAGAGGTAATTGTGCCGAATCGTCGCTATCATATTCATATTATATGCGCTGACAATGACCAGTTGTTGGTTCTAGACAGCTTAGCGATATTTTTTCAGGCGCGCGCATTTCTGACCTATGATGTTTCTAGTAAATTATCTAAAGCCTCTTTTTATGGGCGCCAGTGTATTGATTCTTGTGATTACGCAGTTATGATCGTTGGCGACAGCTACGGGACTGTGCAAAAAAACGGCGTTAGCCAAATGCACTTAAGTTATCTAAATGCCAAAGCGAAGCTTAAGCCGCTAATTGTTCTGGTCAAAAACCACTCTCCAGACGCTGTTATCAGCCGACAACTTCAAGAGTTTATTAAGTTAGTCACCAAGCAAGACAACCAGCTACATTACTATGATACGGAAGAAGATATTGAGCCATTGTTAGTACAGGCTCACTATAATGCTGTCGCCAATAATAAAATGGTAGGTGGCTGGGTCAGAGCGAATGACGAAGAGAATACGACTAGTAAAAAGGTCGTGTATGAGAAGACCGTCGATATATTACCTAGTACTACCGAGGTAGAGAAAAACAGTCCTGATGAAGAAGATTTTATATCGGATAAGGTTAGTGAGCCAATTGAGTTAACGGAGTTTTTTGAGATTCAATATAGTGCTCAGGCTTATGAGGGCGGCAATCTAACGGACGTAACTAGGTCACTAACACTCTCGTGGCACGAGATACTCATGACACTCATGAGAATACCGTCTACTTTTTCGAGCTATGGCTTGCAAAATGCCATCAATCGTTTGATTACCGCTAAAGCGGAAGTAGACATCAAAAAAGAGATGCCAAACGTTCATGCTGTCTCACGCTGCCAAATTTCTCAAGCTGATATCAATAATTTGCAACGTAAGCTAGTCGGTGCAAACTGGATACAACTGATGACTTATGGCACGCGGGTATCACAAGAGCTATGGAAGCTTACCTTCTACGCAAAAAACCTACTGCAAAATCATACCTCAAATACGAATAAACAAGACTAGTAATTATTCGCTAGCGCGTTCAAAAATAGCCATCTAAAACGTCCATTTTGGCATCACGACTACGTTTTGTAATACAAAGCATACGTGCAATGCTTGTGAATATTCCTCAGACCCGTAATAATGAAGTTAGTCAGTTAACTATGCTAACAACGTTAGCTGTTTGAGAATGACAACTATAATATTAATAATTAGGGAGAGCGTACGATGAGCAATGCTAAAAATGACGAGTTAAAAAGAGAGATTGATGGTCTAGAAAAGTCTATGCATGATGCTGATCAGTTTCATACGTTAGAAGAGCAAGTAGCAGATATGAAACGTCGCGGTATAGATCCTAGCAAGGCCTACAAAGATTTAGACAGTAAAGCCGAAGATGAAGATTGGGGCGATGCGACTTGGAAAGAGAATGGTAAGTGGGAGCCAAAAACGGCAGCCGATTTAGACGATAAAGCTCGCGAAAACTGGAATGGTGATAATGGTCAGCCTAAGCCACCGCCTATTGTTTAGATACGTATTTTGAGTCAATTAGATAAGTTCTATTAATAACTATTTATAAATAAAAAAGCCACGCTATCGTTAGCGTGGCTTTTTTGATGCGTCTAAATAGCGTTATTTATATTGCTACTACGAACCTTGGTCTATACGAACAAGCTTGATAGTGCCATCGGCGTCAATAACGCGGCGATAACGTGTATTGCCAGAAGTTGATGAGCTCACTGATGGCTGAGATGAGTAGCTACTAGGAGCAATCGTTTGCTGTTGAATCAATTGCCCCATGCGATCGGCAGGTGCAGGATTCAGAGGTTTGCTGTTTGCAGGCTGGCCGTATTGAGTTTGACTCGGTGCTGCATTACCAACGATGGCGCGATAGAACTTCTGGCCTGCGCGTCCGTCAGCTGGGAAAATGCCGCGACTAGTCTGATATTGCTGGATAGCGGTACGAGTATTGTCTCCGATGATGCCATCTACACCGCCAATGTCATAACCTGCGTTTAGCAACGCTTGTTGAATGTCTTTGGCCTGCTGGCGGCTGATACCAGGATCATCTGTCGGCCACGCAGTGATAAAATCTGTTTTGCTGCTGTCTTCGCGAGTGATTAGATCTGATAAGTGTGCGATAGCCAGTGCGTAGTTCTCGGAGGCGTTATAAGAGTAAAAAGTGTCGAAGTTTTTACCGACCAAGAAAGCAGGGCCTTCCATACCAGCTGGTAGTAATAGGCCTGCACTGCTTAAGTCATACGGTAACGGACTACCATTAGCCAACGTTAGACCTTGGTCGCGCCAGTGGCTTATCGATTTTTTATCTTTACGATTAGATGCGGCCCAAAATCCATCAGGTAGTTTGACTTCATAGCCCCAAGGCTCGCCAGTACGATAGCCGCGATTGTCTAAGAAGTTTGCGGTAGAAGCGAGTGCATCAGGTACGCTATTGACCAAATCACGACGACCGTCACCATCGAAATCCACGGCCAATTCTAAGAAAGTACTCGGCATAAACTGTGTCTGTCCAAAAGCACCTGCCCATGATCCTGTCATGTCATTGGGTGCGATATCACCGTTTTGCACGATTTTTAGTGCATTGGCGTATTCACCTTGGAAATAGCTCTGACGACGGTCAAAACAAGATAAGGTCGCCAAAGACTCAAATAATGGTTTTTTACCTAGCGTTTGACCAAAGTTAGATTCTACGCCCCAGACACCGAGCACATGCTCAGCTTTTACGCCATAACGCGATTCGATTTGACGTAGCGTCGAGCCCCATTGACGCTTGGCTCGGATACCGTCCTCGACACGCTCTTTGTCTACCAATGCTGATAAGTAGTCCCAAACGTCTTTTTGAAACTCTGGCTGGTAGTTAAGTGACTGAATGACACTAGGATCAGGCTGGCTTGGGCGATAGTTATTAAAGGCATAATCATCAACACCGCTAAACTTGCTAGAGTTTTTTAGATTGTCCAAGCACTGCTGAAACTCACTATTGGATAAATCAGGTGCTGGCGGCTGCGCGGCTTGAGCAGTAGTAGCAAGGCTGATGCCGACAGCAACACTAAGCAGCGACAAAGTAGAAAAAGGAGTCAAACGCATGAAAATATCCTATAAACGTTAAAATAGTTATCGAAAGGCAAAAAATGATATTAACGTAGAGTAACCAATCTAAACAGTAAAGAAAAGCTGTCGAAGTACCAAGGTTATAAATGGTTACGATAAATTGACGCTGCCGTGAGATTAGAAGAGGATTTCATAGAGCTGAAAATGCAAAGCGTTAAACAGTACTTTATCGCGAGGACTATCTTTAGGAGATATAACCTGTTTATTTAGCTAACACACTATCTAGTTCTTCTATAAATCTATGAATCCGCGCCGCATTTTTGCCCAAATCACTCTGTCCAACTCGTGACTTACTGCGGATATCAACTAAGCGCTCGCTATCGTTGTCAGTCACACGAATGATGATATCATCTTTGAAACCAAACCAAGCAGTCGTCTCTGTTGCTTCGATGATGCCTTTGTCTACGTCAGTATTTACAAGCTCCCACCCTAAATTTTCTATGGCTTGTTTGGCTGCTTTGATCAGTTCAGGCTTTGACTGAGCATAGGTCAGTGTCTGCAAATCAGGATAGGCAGTACGTTGTTGTTCAGCCAATTCTGCGCCCGTATACTCTACGGGATTTGGCGCATCTGCACGCAATGGCGCAATCGCGACAAACTCAGGCGGATGCACCAAATCGGTAGAAATATCGTGAATAGGTGGTACATTTTTGGCCGTATTCATCATGCCAAGCGGGACAGCGATTGCAGCGACAGCAAGTACGGCTGAGGCTAGTGCGCTTCCAAGACTGGCTGTATTACGTTTAAATAATAGCTGTATAGCCAACAATACCAATGCTGCGATACCAGCAAATAACCCAAATTTAAACCCCGCAAATGCAGTGCCTAATTCTACAACGCCAAACTTATACAATGGGCCTGCCAGAGCAACTAACAGAATAGCAATTACACTCATTAGACCGACTATCATTTTCATTCATTTTCTCCGTTGCGATTTAGCAGCTTGTTAAAGGTTATATGAGTTTTTATTTATTGCTCAATAGCCAAACCTGTTCTGTGACGGTGATATCAGGTGCAGAACCTATAGAAGAAGGCACGCTTGCTAGCTCACTGATTTGGTAGTGAGCGCTATAATACTGCTCTAATTGTTCGCCATTAATAGAGAAGGGTGGTCCATTCTTTTTACGCTGATCGTAATTTAGCGTGAGTAAAAGCTGCGGTGTTATTTCATTGTTAGCACCATTAACTTTACTGGTATCGCTACTAAGTTTCCGCACTTGCTCACTATATCTCACACGCATATCGTCTGGTAGGGCGATTAATGCCGCTTTATCATATACTGCATCAATAAAGCCAATATCTTCAAAAGTCAGTGCAAAGATATCAGCAACCCATAAAGTGATGGTTTGTCCCGACAACTGGCCTTGATAGTATTTCATCGTTGGGTTGTCTGCCTGTTGATAGACAGTAGGTTCGATGTTTTGCTCAGCAAAGAATTCTTGTACGGCTGTTTCGACCAATTCAACGCCCACCACGTCATAGCCTTGCGTCGCTAGCCAAACCATATCAATAGATTTACCACAAAGCGGAACGAAGACACGGTTACCCGCTGCTAAATCTAAGTGATCAATATACTCAGTTAATAATGGATTAACAGCTGATTGATTAAAACCAATGCGACCTTCTTGCCAACGTTTTTGCCAAAACTCAGGGTTCATGCTGTGATCCTCTATTTGCAAGTTTTTATATATAGATTTAGCTTTAATAATATTGATTGGTTATGTCAAATGTATAAATAGTAAAAAGCCAAACACCTATAGTATAAGTGTTTGGCTGGTATCCAACATTAGGCTAAAAAACTTTTTGAATAAATAATGTCTTATTCAATTTAGCTAACCATATATTTGCTAAACTCTTTACGCAGTTTGGCGAGCTTTGGCGGTATCGCAAAGTTGCAATAAGCTTGTCCTGGGTTTCTGTTGAAGAAATCTTGATGTGAGTCTTCTGCTTGATAGAACTCAACGGCAGGATGTACTTCCGTCACCACACTGACACCCATATCGCGTAATTTATTAATGGTACGGTCAACGGTCGGTTTTTGACTGTCTTCGGTATAAAAGACCACGCTGCGATACTGACTACCAACGTCATTGCCTTGACGATCCATCGTGGTGGGGTCATGCGTAGCAAAGAAGACATCGAGTATTACCTCTAATGGGACAATAGACTCATCAAATTCGACTTTGATGACTTCGACATGGCCAGTCGTACCGCTACAGACAGCTTCATAATTGGCAGAGACAGCATCGCCGCCCATGTAGCCTGAGACGACAGATTGCACACCTTTTACCGATAAAAATACAGACTCGGTGCACCAGAAGCAGCCGCCACCTAATACGATCGTTTGCATAATTTTTTCCTATTATTATAAATATGGGTTAAGCGCTATATTTGGTAGTGATGCTCTCGTTTTTCAATGCTTCTTTCAAACGTCTCATTACCCTTAGCACTATTTATCCAGTTTCGTAGGTTATTCAGCTTAGCAGGCAAGCCAAAGGCGATAAGTAACAAACAGTAATGTTATAATGGGCTTTTGCTATCTGGCTTAGTTTTCAACTGACAATGACAAGCAAAACACCAAGTAATTTCTAATTTCAGTTCTATTCTAAAAAATGAGTCGTCCCATGAGCCAATCCCAGCCCGCTATCAAACATGACACCCTATTTGATAAACCGTTTACCACGCCACTGGACAAGGCCGCACGCTTTTCCTTTGATGAGCAAGTGGTGGCTTGCTTCCCTGATATGATTCGCCGCAGCGTACCCGGTTATGGACAGGTATTGGCGATGCTACCTATATTCGCCCGTCGTCATTGCAAGTATCGTCAGCAGAGCGATAGCGGTCAGCGTGTTAGTCGTGTTTATGACTTGGGCTGTTCATTGGGTGCCGCCAGTATGACGCTAGCGGGAGAGTTCGACCCACAAGACTTGCAGATTAAAGCAATTGATATCTCACCAGCGATGACGACAGAGGCGACCACGCTACTGAGTGAGAATTATCCTGAGCACGATATCGAAGTGATCACAGCAGATATTCGCGATATTGAGCTTGAGCCGTGCGACATGGTGATTTTGAACTTGACGCTACAGTTTTTGCCAGCTGCTGATAGGGTAGCAGTACTAGAGAAAATTTATGCGGCATTGAGCGAAGGCGGTATATTGGTACTGACTGAAAAAACCCATGCATTTGATGAGCAATATGATGCGTGGTTGGTGGAGCGTTATTATGACTTTAAACGTGCCAATGGCTACACCGAAATGGAAATCAGTGGCAAGCGTAATGCATTGGAAAATGTCCTAATTACTGACACATTAGATGAGCATCATGCACGGTTAGATCAAGTTGGCTTTAAACGTCATCTGACGTGGTTTCAGTTTTTGAACTTTGTCTCTATTGTGGCGTTTAAATAGACCGATTTGAATAAACTGTGGGAGCTAATCTTGCTTTCTTGCCTGTATTTATTATAGTTTGAGTTAAGCTTTTTGTAGGGTGCGCCCATAAAACAAACGTACTTTTAAATTGTCTACTGGGTTACTGAGTTGAAATTATGGATGAGATTCGATTAGATATTAAACTTAGACCTATAAGATTTTTATTTCTTGTAAAACCTAACGATGAGAAAAATCTAGAGAAAGTGTTTCAGATAAATACGATGTTATGGGGTGGAAAATATAATCCTATAGTTCCATATTTCAAAAGAGTACCTAAGTGGTGGGGAAGCGATCATAAGATATACAACGCAACGAAAATATTGAATGATTATCTTGACTTTTTTGAACCTGATTTTATTGTCGAAACAGAAGAAGGTATGACAAAAGACTTTGTTTTTGATAAAGAAAGGGTTTTACAAGTTGATGATTTGCTCAGTGTTGATGAACACGGATTAGATGATAAGTATGGGCTTACAGTGTATGACTTATACGTAGATCTTTACGAAAAGAAGTATCAGTTCGAAAGACGTCATAAAGTAAATATTGTAAATGTTACTTCAGAGAATAAGAAGAATCAATTATTTACATCTTGTATTTTCGGTTCATTTAGCAAGTCACCTGAATTATCTTCTTTCGAAGAAGGTTTTATAGATGTTTTTGATCCCAAAAAAGTAGAGCTGCATGATATTTCATTAGTAGAATTATATCAGGGCAGAAACCTTTCACCACTTGATGCAACTCATGCAGATATAGATATTCAATATCATCAGTCATCACCTGATGCGAGATTATTCATATTTGACTTACAAGCTCCTAGAGATCTAATCGATTATTGGAACTTACGTATTATCTATAAGAATATTGTTGCTATACCTATGCAGTGGATAGCAGAGCTAGCAGACTTCTGTAATGAGTTCATATCCGATAACTATCGTGCGCGTCCGCATCAAGAAGAATACTTTTTCAGAACAACTATCATGTTCTCTCGTTCCATTTCCGAAGATAAAGGTAGTGAAGTTTATAACAAATATCTATCTGGTAACGAGAATAAAGCTCTACTACAGTTTTGGTATCCAGATATTAGAGTTGATAAATCTGACAATCCTATGGAGTTACAAAGGTCGATATTAACGTGCGAGCAGGTTAATAGAGATATTGCTTTAACATATGAG
>NZ_PJBU01000092.1:0-22211 GCF_002863645.1 Psychrobacter sp. MES7-P7E
CCTAGTTGGCTTCAACAAGCTAAACAGCTGATTATAGATGAAGAATTGTTTGCCATAGCGAGTGATGTTATTTCAGACTCAAAAGATATTGAAAAGGGCATCTTAGAATTGACTCTTGAAAATGAGCCTAATGATAATGATATCGAAAGGCTAAAGGAATTTGCTAGGTCAAAAAACTGGGCAAAACTATATGCCTGGTGCTTATTTAGATTAGATCAACCTATAATGGCTCTGAATAAAATCTTAGATTTTGAGCATCCTGAGGTAGTTGGCTTTGATTACTTGATTGAGTTATATAACGAAAATGAACTATTAAGTACTTTTAGGGTCATCGATGATACGAGAGTAATTACAAACATTGAGAATACAGATACACTCGTTGAAAATTTACTACCCTATCTAGAACTAGATAAGAAGTTTGATAGATATTTGCTTTCACAGGGCTATCGCAGTAAGTTATCAATACCATCCAAAATTATCATCAACGATGGAATAGACAGTATTTTACGTAGTGCTACTAATGGTCATGAAACATATGGATTGATTGAAATACTAGCAGAGAAAAGCTTTGAAGAAAATCTTGCTGAGCGAGCACTGTTGCAGTTAACTGAAGGTTTTTCTTGGGATAAATTAAGTAAATCGGATACGCAGGTACTGATTAATACGGTAAGTAAATATGTCGTTGAAAACGGCATCAGTAACGTAACTGATAAAATCATTCAAGAAAATATAAAGGAGAAGTTCCTAAAATCAGAGATAGCGCCTAAGGTAATGGATTTATTAATAGGATGGAATGTTCATGTGAATGAATCTGAAGTAATTAATATTTTAGGTCAATATACTGACAACAACTGGAGACAGTATGGTAAAAATTTAGGAGAGTTCATAAACTCAAGTAAATGGATATCAATAACTAAGGCTTTATATACATTGTATGGAAATAAGAAGGTTGTTAATAATGCGCTGAAATATTGCTACAGTCTATTACCAAAAAAACAAAAGTGGGCCTATTCATTTAAATCTAAGATAAACCTTGATGAATTGCCAGATGATTATCTTATTAGTAGATTAGTTGACGAAGCCAGTTCCTTATATAGTTCAGAAGAATTAGAATTCCTGTGGGAGAAAGCAGGTGGCAAACTCAAAGATTTAAACTCCAATGGAAACCTTGGCAAACAATGGACTAAAGCGATTAAAAAAGCAAAAAAAGGTAACATAGAAGGAGGCGTGCTTACTTTGATTGATATCATGCTAGAAAGGTATCCATATAATACTGAATTAAATGAGCTGAAGACCTTTTTTTAAGCAAAAGTTATATGAGTTGTTTTATCAAATCATCGTTTCTATCGTTGGAGTGATAGAAGTTCCTGTGTTTCTCAACCTTGGTCACAAAATGGTCACCGTTTGGTCACTGATAACTTGGTCACTGATTTTTAAGAGAGAGAATGTATGTACGCAAACTTATAGCTAATACAGGATTAAAGAGAATGTGACTTCATGAGAGTTTAGAAAGATAAAATAGCCAGGCATTGTGAATAAAGGGCTTGATCTAAAATTCAGACACAAAAAAACCCCAAACAATCTAATGCCTGAGGCGAAATTTGAACAAAGCTTAAGCTATAAATAGTGGTGCGCTCGGCGGGAATCGAACCCACGACCCTCGGCTTCGGAGACCGATACTCTATCCAACTGAGCTACGAGCGCATACGATAACGATATGTCTGACTGTCACGCTTAGATGCGCATGATAATTAGCATAAGGTGTCTAGAAATAAAGACCGCTTAGTCTAACAAATAAAAAGCATAAAGCCAATAAATGACAGTCGCGATTGAGGTTTTTTAAGAAAAAACAGCCAAGTCATTAAACAAGCATGGCAATTTACCTGCCTTTTCCCTTATAATGTTGGGGAGAATTCATATTTATAATCACCGATTGCAAGTGCGCTGGCACGCGGGATGGCTGTCTGCTATTGAAGACTTAGAGGTCGTCAAAGGAGGACAGACAGAATGTCCGAGCCGTGCTAGTCCTTGTATACGTAATAAGAGAACGTGACGAATGAGAAAAGTAGTTATGTTATCGGCAGCTGCCATTCTAGGAATCGCTAGTATCGCGGTGAGCCAAGCTGAAGATGTTGTAGACACTCCTGTAACTGCATCAGACGTAGCAGAAGGCCAAGAGGTCGTAGAAGCTGCTCCTGAAACGCTAGGTGACGATACCCAAGCTGCTGCAGATACGACAGATGGTGCTGCACCCACTGACGAAGCCGCTCCAGCAGAAGGCGAAGAAACTGCCGCTGCAGCGCCTGCCGCTGATGAAGAGCCAATTCCACAAGATACGCCGCAAGTACAGAAGCTAATTGCTTTGTACCCTAATCTGATTGCGCGTATCCAGCCTGTTGCCAATATCTGTTTTGAAGACGGTGAAGCTTGTGATGTAACGGCACGCTCATCTGGCCCAGCTGCTGGCGACGGTCCTCGTGACGGTAAAGCGGTATATAACGCCGTATGTCATACTTGTCATACAGCAGGCTTGCTAGGCTCTCCTATCTTTGGTGATGCTGGCGCTTGGGGTCCACGTATTGCAAAAGGTAAAGACACGCTATATACCCATGCTATCAATGGTTTCAATGCGATGCCTGCTAAAGGTGGCGCGGATATTCCTGATGAAGAAGTTCAAAATGCCGTAGATTATATGGTCGCAGAAGCAAGCTAATCTTTGTTGATTACCTTCCAAGCTTTTACGATGTATATCTATAAAGCGCCTATTTCAGTGATGAGATAGGCGCTTTTTCATGATGAGTATTATTAATATGGTACTTCGAATATAAGGCAGTTGAAATTCGTCATGAGTAGCCTCATTTTATGAGATTAGTTCGTTTATTACCGTACATTGTCACCTTTAGAGAGTAGAGTGTGTTGAACATTCTTATACGGCTTTTGCCTATATGATAATGATAGTCGAATGTTCAACACGGCCTATTATTCTAAAATCGCATTTTATACAAATTGATAACAAATAAAGAGGTCTTCATGTCTGATGCACCAGCACTCTCCATAAAAAACCTATCCAAGACCTACGACAATGGGTTTTCGGCATTAAAAGGGGTTGATTTAACAGTACCACAAGGTGGTTTCTTTGCGTTACTTGGGCCAAACGGCGCAGGCAAATCTACCATGATTGGTATTATTAGCTCATTGTTTAAGCCAACCACCGGTAGCGTTCATATTTTCGGCACAGACCTATTAGAGAACCCTTCGATTGCCAAGCAATACCTTGGTGTTGTACCGCAAGAATTTAACTTTAATATGTTCGAAAAAGTCGAAGATATCTTGATTACGCAAGCGGGTTATTTTGGCATTCCAGCAAAAGAAGCCAAACCACGCGCAAAGAGACTGTTAACAGCGTTGGGACTATGGGATAAACGCGACAGTAAATCACGTGAGCTATCTGGTGGTATGAAACGCCGTTTGATGATTGCCCGTGCTTTGATTCATAAACCAAAGCTATTGATTCTGGATGAGCCAACGGCGGGTGTTGATATCGAGCTTCGTCGCTCGATGTGGGAATTCATGCAGCAGATTAATATTGAAGAAAATACCACTATTATTCTGACGACTCATTATCTCGAAGAAGCTGAGCAATTGTGTAAACGCATTGCGATCTTGGATCACGGCGAGATTCGTATTAATACAGAAATGAAAGAGCTACTGGCGCAGCTGTCGGTAGAGACATTTGTATTTGATTTAGATACGCCGCTCACTGAGCAGTTGGCTCTGACAGGAGTGACAGGGGTCTCGCAACCAGATGAGCAAACGTTAGAAGTTACCTTGACAGAAGGTGAGTCACTAAACGGTGTCTTTGATCAGTTGTCTGAGAAAGGTATCAGTGTGGCGAGCATGCGCAATAAAGCCAACCGACTAGAAGAGTTATTTATGCGCTTGGTAGACAAAAACATTCAAAGTGCAGATAGCATGAAGGAGGCGGGGTTATGAGTCAGGAACTAATCGATCATAATAAAACAATGTCATTGAGTAAAAAGTGGATTGCGTTTCGTACTATTTGGTTCAAAGAAGTGCGCCGTATTTTACGTATCTGGCCGCAGACATTACTACCACCAGTTATCACGATGAGCTTGTATTTTGTCATCTTTGGTAAAATGATTGGCTCGCGTGTGGGTGAGATGGGCGGCGTGCCATACATGCAGTTTATCGTGCCTGGTTTGATCATGATGTCGATCATTACCAACAGTTACTCTAACGTCGTCTCAAGCTTTTTTAGTGCCAAGTTCACGTCTAGTATCGAAGAGCTTTTGGTCTCGCCCGTATCCAAGCATGCTATTTTGATGGGTTATATCAGTGGTGGTATCTTCCGTGGATTGGCTATCGGTGTGATTGTCTCGATAGTGGCGCTGTTCTTTACCGATCTTGGTATCGAGCATTTATTTGTCACTGTATTTACGGTACTTGGCACGTCTATCCTATTTTCGTTAGGCGGCTTTATCAATGCGGTATTTGCACGCTCGTTTGATGATATCTCTATTATCCCGAGCTTCGTATTGACACCATTGACCTATCTTGGCGGTGTGTTTTATTCGATGGAGAATTTATCTCCGTTTTGGCAAAATATCTCGCTACTGAACCCTATCGTCTATATGGTCAACTCATTCCGTTACGGTATTCTTGGCTACTCTGATGTCAACGTTTGGTATTCGATGGCGGCTATTTTTGTGTTCTGTGCGATATTCTATACCATCGCTTATCGCTTGCTAAGTAACGGCTCGCGCGTACGTTTATAGTGCGTATTATTCGCTAAGCATATTATTATTTAGAGCAAATTTTAAACGGTTTAATATTAGGAAGACAGATGAGTATTCACGGTATCTTGGGCGAGCAAACCACAGACTATCCAACTGAATATAGCCCAGAGACGCTATATCCGATTGCGCGTAGCATGGGACGTGATGCGATTGGTTGGCAAGACGATAAACTAACCGTTGGTGTCGATTGGTGGCAAGCTTTTGAAATATCTTGGTTAAATCCGCAAGGTATTTCGCAAGTAGCGATTGCACGCTTTAGCATTCCTGCTAGCTCACCATTTATCGTAGAATCAAAATCGCTTAAGTTATATTTGAATAGCATCAATTTTACCGAGTTTGCCAGTTGGAATGACGTACAAGCGTTGATTGCGAAAGATTTATCAGCTTGTTTGCAAGCAGACGTACAGGTAGCGTTATTTGGTTTAAATGATGATTTAAATGGTAACGAAACAGCGTTATTGATTGCTCAGCCTGATGGTGTTTGTATTGATGAGGCATTGGCAGATAGCACGGATAAAATTGCTTTAACTGAACATCCTGACGCGTCACTGCTGAGTGCTAGAGAAGAAATAGAGGCGAGTAGTGAAAGCGTGGTAAGTGATGGTACTCAGCCGTATACTTTTTATTCCAATCTACTGCGTAGTAACTGCCCAGTGACCAATCAGCCAGATTGGGGCACGCTGGCCGTTTCGATAACGACTGATAAGCCTTTTAATAATGCAAATATGCTGCGTTATATATTGAGCTTCCGTCAGCACAATGGCTTCCATGAGCAGTGTGTCGAGCAGATATTTGCTGATTTGAGTCAATACTATCAGCCAAGTGAGCTAATGGTACGGGCGTGGTATACGCGCCGCGGCGGTATCGATATCAATCCATGCCGTGTCAGTGATATCAGTCTATTACCTAAGCCAAGCCGTTTAATCCGCCAGTAAGTTCTCGCTAAAAATACAATGTTAAATAGTTTTTAAGCCAATAAAAAAGCGCCTATCTCACATGATGAAATAGGCGCTTTTTGTTATATAGTCTTTAACTACAAAACTATTTACCGCTTACTTTTGCCATAACTTCTTCACGGCTCAGCATTTGCTTTTCGGCTTCACGACGATTGACGTACTCATACTTGTCTTCCGCCAAGTTGCGATCAGAGACGACAATACGATGCGGTATACCAATCAACTCAAGATCAGCAAACTTAACGCCTGGTCGCTCGTTACGATCGTCCAGTAGTACATTGATGCCTTGAGCTTTCAACTCTTCATACAGGGCGGTTGCCGTCTGCATGACCGTCTCTTCTTTAGACTTCATCGGGATGATGGCGACTTCAAAAGGAGCGATCGAATCATCAACCGTTGGCGTTTTTGGCCACATGATGCCGTTTTCATCATTGTTCTGCTCGATAGCAGCGGCAATGATACGGCTAACGCCAATACCATAACAGCCCATCATCAAGGTAACAGGTTTGCCATCTTCGCCAGAAACCGTACAGTTCATCGCTTGTGAGTACTTATCGCCCAACTGGAAGATATGACCGACTTCGATACCGCGTTTGATTTTTAGGCTGCCTTTACCATCAGGAGACGGGTCACCTTCTTGTACATTGCGCACATCAACGATGCGAGTAATGCGAGTATCACGTGCCCAGTTCATGCCGATAGTATGTTTGTTCACTTCGTTCGCACCGCAGACAAAATCTGATAACGCAGCTGCTGAACGATCAACGAATACAGGCATATCCAAATTAACGCCGATATAGCCTTTATGCAGACCTGCCGCTTTTAGCTCTTCGTCAGAT
This sequence comes from Psychrobacter sp. MES7-P7E, assembly GCF_002863645.1. Classification (NCBI taxonomy): domain Bacteria; kingdom Pseudomonadati; phylum Pseudomonadota; class Gammaproteobacteria; order Moraxellales; family Moraxellaceae; genus Psychrobacter; species Psychrobacter sp. MES7-P7E. The sequence goes on from NZ_PJBU01000092.1 coordinate 6,613, forward strand.
GCTAACGTCAATGGTACGTTGGCTTCTTCAATTTTCTCCGCTTTGATAGTATTGAGCTGATGATCGCCTCGCAACACGATAGCAATCAGTTGTGGCTCATCATTCTCAGTATGACCATGAACGATTAAGGTTTTAACCGTCGTTTCTAACGGGATGTCCAAGTGTTCAGCAACCATTTTACAGCTGGTCATGCCTTCGGTTAGAACGTCTTCACGCTCCATTTTCGGCGGTTGACGCTCAGCGGTGCTGACAGATTCTGCTAGCTCTACGTTGGCTGCATAGTCAGATGAGTCCGAAAACGCAATATCGTCTTCGCCGCTATCTGCCAATACATGGAACTCGTGTGAGGCAAAACCACCGATAGAGCCTGTATCTGCTTGTACCGCACGGAAATCTAAGCCCAAGCGGGTAAAGATGCGTGTATAAGCGTCATACATATCATGGTAGGTCTTGGCCAATGAGGCTTGATCCACATGGAAAGAGTAAGCATCTTTCATGGTGAATTCACGGGCGCGCATCACACCGAAGCGTGGACGAATCTCATCACGGAACTTACCTTGAATCTGAAAGAAGGTAATCGGTAGCTGTTTATAACTACGTAGCTCGCCTTGTGCTAGATTGGTAATGACTTCTTCATGCGTTGGACCAAGTACAAAGTCGCGATCATGACGGTCTTTGAAGCGTAATAACTCAGGACCATAATCATCAAAACGTCCGGTCGTCTGCCAAAGTTCAGCAGGCTGAGTCATCGGCATAAGCACTTCTTGTGCGCCGACGTTTTGCATCTCTTCACGAACAATGCGTTCGACCTTTTGTAAGACGCGCAGACCCATAGGCAACCAAATATACAATCCAGAAGCAATCTTGCGGATAAGACCAGCACGCACCATCAATTGGCTTGAGGCGATGTCGGCGTCACTTGGGGTTTCTTTTAGTGTGGCAAATAAAAATTGACTGGCTTTCATAAATAAAGCGTAACCTTATCAACGATAAAAAAATAAGAAATAGTAGGATGTTGAGCGTATGGCTAATCGTTTCATTGCCGCCGCAAGCTTACCTTTATCACTTAGCAATAATCTAGGGTATTTCCTAGTTACCAATCTGCTTATATACAAAGCACATCAGTAAAAACCACTCTCATAAAAGAGAGGCAAATTTGATTTGATGTATCAATATGCCAAAAATGCAATATATTCAGGTCAAAACCCTGATAAATACTTTGAGACTGACATTTTATTCATACAATCTGACTATGTTAGGTAAAGTTCGCCTAAGACGCAATGACTTTTTGTCTTTTCAGACCGAACGTGACGCAAAGGCTTCAATAAGGGATAAATAATTGAGCTATTCGTATGATTTTATAGCGAAAGCACTGCTTATTTTGGCGATAGTTTATCAAGGTGGTTGCGTAGAGGTTTATGCATAAAGTTATGTAGAGGAATGGTAGCCATTACTTGAAGTTACTGCACAATAGTCGCATTTATAGACTAAGCATCTGTTCCGTTTCTACAACGTTTTTAGCCTTACCAAACGATGCAACATTATAAAGGTAGCCTCTATGGATAATCCTGATATGAATAACGCTAATGCCACTCAAAAGACTGCGAAACGTCCTATTGCTACAATGTCGTGGGTGATATTACTTATCGGTCTAGCAGCGATTGTTTTTGCTATTTATAGCGCGCAAAACAAACCAGAAGAAGCGCCGATAGAAACTATTACTCGCGAAGGCGTGGTTACGCAAATTCAGCAGTTAAACCGCTTACATACCGTCGCATTCAGTGTCGATACAGTGATTACGAGCGAGCGACCCGGGAGCTGGATGAAACTATGGCAGGATGAGCAAAAAGCATTGTTTATCGCTCATGGTCGCGTAGAGGCAGGCGTTGATCTGAGTGCTTTGACACCTGAGATGGTACAAGTGGTGCAACCTGCTCAAGCTAATGCAGACGAAGAGCAAGTAGCTGACCCTAACTCACCAGCTGCTACTATGCCGCAAATCAATATTACTTTGCCGCCTACAGAGATATTTTCAGTATATCTAGATGATATTGAGATTTATGATTGGCAGACAGGGGCTTTTGGTATGATGCAAGTTGATCCTAAGATATTGGCACAAGCACAGACCATGGCAAAAAAAGAAGTGCTTGAGCGTGCCTGCCGAGGTGGTGTTATGAATATGGCACTGAAAAATGCGCAAACCCAATTGCAGCAGCTATTTGCACTCACGGGAGCGGTAGTGACGGTTACCACTCAGGGTGCAGGTGCATGTCAGTTGCCAGTCACTACCAATGGCTAGTCTGCTAGTTGTTTTCTAAAATTAAGCTTCTTTTTTAAACTCAGCAATAGTCAGCTTGCGCGCCGATTTATGCTCGACCATCGGCGCAGGGTAGTCGACATCGGCAAACTTACCACCTTTTGCCAATTCTTTACGCATCTTATCTTCGTTATGTAAGATACTGTTAGGAATATCTTTTAACTCTGGTAGCCAAGTTTTAATAAACAGAGCTTTAGAATCGTGCGTATTGGCTTGGCTAAAGGGGTTCATAATACGGAAGTAGGGCGCTGAGTCCGTACCTGTCGACGCGCTCCATTGCCAACCGCCGTTATTGGACGCAAAATCCCCATCTATCAGTTGCTGCATAAAGTAGCGCTCACCCAAGCGCCAATCAATCAATAAGTCTTTGGTCAAAAACATCGCAGTCACCATACGCAAGCGATTGTGCATAAACCCCGTCGCATTTAAACAACGCATCGCAGCATCTACGAGCGGCACGCCTGTCATACCTGTGCACCATGCCTCAAAATCATCGGTATCATATGACCAGTTAATCTTAGTATCCGTCTCTTCTTTGTAGGCTTTATGACGAATAAGGTTTGGCTTTTCGACCAGCACGTGACGATAAAAATCTCGCCAGGCAAGCTCGCTTATCCAGCGATTGATGTCTTCATTGTCGCCATCATTGCCATGTAGTTTCTCTTGTGCTGCATTTGCCTGTAGATAGCATAGCCTAGGGCTGATAGAGCCTATAGTGAGATAAGCCGATAGCTGACTGGTTGCATGCAGATGGGGGACATCACGGCTCACATCATAATTATTGATATCATCATCGACGAATGCCTCTAGACGCTGGCAAGCGGCAGATTCACCTGCAGGATAGGCGTCTCTTGCGCGGTCAAGCTGAGCTATCATATCGATATGCTGCAATGACTCGTTCTTTTCTAATGTCTGCTGGTAGTCACTGAGCATCTTCTCACTTAGTGATTTGATCTTGTCGATTGTATTGGCAAACGTTTGCGATGATGGTAGTTTGATTTTATAATCGCTATCCACTGCGGGTGCTTCATGCATTTGAATGGTGCTGACGTCCAATGTATGTCGCCATTTTTTATAAAACGGCGTAAAAACCTTATACATACTATCGCCATCATTGGTAGTGATAGTTTTTGGTGGCAAAATGCATTGGTCATGCCAGCGGACGAACTCGATACCGTCTTTTGCAAGTTGTTTGCTTAACTGCTCATCACGATCAATCTCATTGCCTTCGTACTCGTGATTGGCCATAACGCAGCTGATTTCATTGTCATTGCATAAGGTTATGAGCGCTTCTATACAGTCAGCAAAGCTTGGACAGAGTTGTACTGTTAAGGTGATATTCAATTGCGATTGCAATTCCTCTGCTAGAATAGGTAGCGTGCGAGCAATATGATCGACTTGTACAAGGGAGGTATCATGCGCTTGCCACTGCTCAGGTGTCAAAAAGAATACGGCAGACACTGAGGCGTTGTCTTCATTGGCACGTTCGCAAAGCGCTGCTAAAGCAGTATTGTCATGGATACGTAGGTCACGACGAAACCACATCAAGTAATGCGGTGGATTTTTGCTAGTAGCATTGTCGTCAGTATCAGTATCAGTATCAGTATCAGTATCAGTATCAGTATCAGTATCAGTATCAGTATCAGTATCAGTAGCGGCTGTCTGTGCAGTCTTAGACATCAAAGTATCCCTATATTAATCAATCGCAATCATAAACAAAACTAAGGATAAAAGTATGCTAGGATAAGTTTTTGGATGCAATGGCTTTGCCGTTTGGTTAACAAAACCTCATCACATCTAACGATTTATCTTTAGCTTGAACCTATCTGATGCCGCTATAATCGGTGTCATATTCAGTACCATGAAACGCAAGGTCACAAAATGCACGTTAAGTTTTGCGGGTTTACTCAGCTTAGTGATATAAAGACTGCGGCACAGTTAGGTGCAGATGCAGTGGGTTTGGTGTTTTATCCACCAAGTCCACGTGCAGTTACGATAGAGCAAGCGCAAACCCTGAGCGCTGCTGTGCCTGCTTTTGTCAGCGTGGTGGCGTTAGTGGTCAATATGCCTAAAGATGAGCTAATCAAATTAGCAAACAACGTTTCTTTTGATATTATCCAGTTCCACGGTGATGAAACGCCTGAGCAGTGCCAACAGCTGGCAGGTATGGTCAATAAACGTTGGATCAAAGCATTGCGTATCAATACAGAGCAAGACACCCTCGATAGCGTCCGCGCTCAGATTAATCAATTTGCTAAAGCAGGTGCCAGTAGTATTTTACTGGATGCTTATCATCAGCATAAGTATGGCGGTACAGGCGCACGTTTTGACTGGAGTCTCATTCCACATGACAGTGCACTGCCGATCGTTTTGGCTGGTGGGCTCGATGCCGACAATGTTGCCGCGACATTAGATTTACCTATTTATGGCGTCGATGTGAGCGGTGGTATTGAGGTTGATAAAGGTAAAAAAGACGCTGCCAAAATGCGTGCCTTTATGAAAGCGGTCAAACGCGATCGATGGCAAAACGCTACGGTCACTGGCGCCATCTAAGTGGGTTTGTATCTAGCTATTTGCGATAAACAATCTGCTTAGTTGATCGTTATTCCGATTTTTCTGCTTAAATCTTATTAGATTATTATCCCTTTTATTATTTTTTCTCTATTTATCTAAAGTTATCCAAAAAATACCACTTATTACAGTAGGAATTATCATGAGTCATGTCGAAAACAAAGATTTATCTGCTACCGCACAGTCTGTAAACACTTTTACCAATCCTGAAAACGTACAGGACTTTAACCAGTATCCTGATGCGCGCGGTCATTTTGGTGTACATGGGGGGCGTTTTGTCTCTGAGACGCTAATGGCTGCTCTAGAAGAGCTAGAAACGCTTTATACCAAAGTAAAAGCAGATCCAGCATTTTGGGAAGAGTATCATAACGATTTGGTCAATTATGTCGGTCGTCCAACGCCACTGTATCATGCTAAGCGTTTGAGCGATGAGATTGGCGGTGCGCAAATTTACTTTAAGCGTGAAGACCTAAACCATACAGGTGCGCATAAAGTAAACAACACCATTGGTCAGGCATTGCTTGCCAAAATGTGTGGTAAAAAACGTATCATCGCTGAGACGGGCGCAGGACAGCATGGCGTCGCGACGGCAACCATTGCGGCACGCTTAGGGCTAGAATGTATCGTCTATATGGGTGCGGACGATGTCGAGCGTCAAAAAATGAACGTCTATCGTATGCGCTTGCTTGGCGCGAGAGTTGTGCCCGTCACTTCTGGCTCACGCACGCTCAAAGACGCAATGAATGAAGCCATGCGTGACTGGGTGACCAATGTAGATAGCACCTATTATATTATCGGTACTGTGGCAGGCCCGCATCCTTATCCGCTATTGGTTCGTGATTTCCAAGCGATTATTGGGAAAGAAGCGCGCATTCAGCATCTAGAAAAAACAGGAAAAATGCCAGATGCACTGGTTGCGTGTGTTGGCGGTGGCTCAAACGCGATTGGTTTGTTCTTTGACTTCTTGAACGATACTGAAGTTAAAATGTATGGCGTCGAGGCAACGGGTGATGGTATCGAGTCAGGTCGTCATTCAGCACCATTGGCTGCTGGTCGTATCGGCGTGCTACATGGTAACCGTACTTACCTAATGGCAGATGATGATGGCCAGATTCAAGAGACGCATTCTATCTCAGCGGGTCTTGATTATCCTGGTGTCGGTCCGGAGCATAGCTTCCTAAAAGACATGAAGCGTGTTGAGTATGTTGGTTGTACTGACAAAGAGGCGTTAGAAGGCTTCCATGAGGCAACGCGCAAAGAAGGTATTATCCCTGCGCTTGAAACTGCTCATGCGGTCGCCTATGCATTGAAACTGGCTAAAACCATGACACCAGATCAGACGATTATCGTTAATATGTCAGGACGCGGTGACAAGGATCTGCATTCAGTAATGAAGGCTGAAGGGATTGAGATGTAATGTCTGAAGAATCGACAATACCTAAAAAGGTGGCAATATCTAAAGAGTCAAATATAAAGAGGTTTTTTAAGAATTTTGGTTATTTCAGCTCTTCTGAAAAGAGTCTTTTTGAAAAAATAGGCTCTCTTCTTGATCGCGCACTGTATCTTTTCTTATATGTATTAGCAACGTCATTGCTTTCCATAAGCTGTGCGTTTGTATCTGCTAATGGAAATTGGTGGTGGGGTATATTTATAGGTATTGTTTTGCTCGTTTTAGCAACATTAGGCAACCATTTTGACATGGAAAAGTCAGAAGAAAAAATCTCAGATCTCGAGGAAAAATTAGAGGCTGAGAAGGTTAAAGTAAGAGATGGGGCAGAAGAATCTGAAAGAACAGGTATTAAACTACAAGAAACCAAGTTAAAGTTAGTAGAGACTCATGAACAACTAGTTACTTCTATATTGAAAAGTATATTTAAAAATTTAGAGCTTGATACCTATACTAGAATTTCGATATATTTTGAAAAAGATGGTCAGTTCTTGATACTAGGTCGCTATTCTCAAAACCCAAAATTCAAAGAAATTCACACTAGAGCCTTTCCTATAAATAAAGGAGCTTTGAGTAAAGCATGGGAGCATGGAGAATACTTTGATGATAAATGTTGTTCTTATGAAGGTAATAAGTCAAATTATGAGCGTTACCAGCTAGAAAACTTTGACTATAATCAAAAGCAAACTGAAAGATTAACAATGAAGAGTTGTGAGTATGTTGGAGTCGCTTTGACACACATTGATGAACATATTGGCGTAATACTATTTGAAAGTGAAAGTAAGAAATTTGTTGATATTAGAAGGGCTGGTATTCTTGAGCAAGTCAATAATTACCATACTCAGCTTTCGGATAGAATAATAAGTGGCAAACTCATACACAGTGAAAGTAAACCTACAAGAGATGTTGATGAAGAGTTCATGTCGACAATGCAAGGTCAGTCTAAGGAGTAGTCATGAAATTAGAATTAATTATCGTATATCTCTGTAAACACTATCCCTATACGAATGAGCTATCAAACTCAAGACTAACTAAACTTGTATATTTAGCTGATTGGTTTAGTTGTTTGTTAAATGGTAAACAGATGACTGATATAATATGGGTGTTTAACCATTATGGACCATATGTTAATGATGTACTTGAAGAGGTTAATAAAAGCAATTTTTTAGAAGTGCAAATGGATTTTAATTTCTATGGTAGTCCTAAGTATATTATTAAATTAATAAACGATAAAAATATATTTTTTGAAGAAATCATAAGTCAGAGTGATAAGGAAATACTCGGTTTTGTTATATCTAAAACTAAAACAATGCATTACAACAGTTTTATAGATTATGTATATTCTACATATCCAATATCATCTAGCCAAAGATACGATAATTTAGATCTCATTGAGCTAGCTCAGGAATATAAATTGAACTCAAACTATGTTTAGAGAAACCCTATGACCAGAATTGAAAGCACTTTTGAAACCCTGAAATCACAAAATAAAAAAGCACTGATCCCTTATGTGATGGCAGGCGATCCTAATCCTGCAACGACCGTCGGTCTATTGCATGACTTGGTCAAGCACGGCGCAGATATGATTGAAGTGGGCTTACCATTCTCTGATCCGATGGCAGATGGCCCTGTGGTTGCGTTGGCTGGTGAGCGTGCATTGGCAGCAGGTACGAGTACTCGTGATGCACTAAAAATGGTCGCAGAGTTCCGTCAAACAGATACGCAGACACCAATCATCCTAATGGGTTATCTAAATCCTGTTGAAATCATTGGCTATGACAACTTTGTGGCGCTATGCGAGCAGTCAGGCGTTGATGGTTTATTGATGGTAGATTTGCCGCCAGCAGAGGCGGGTAGCTTTACGCAGCATTTAACTGATCATTCGATGAATGAGATTTTCTTGCTATCGCCAACCACCTTACCTGAGCGCCGTGAGCAAGTATTGACTCATTGTGGGGGCTATATTTATTATGTATCACTAAAAGGTGTGACTGGTTCAGCCACGCTAGATACTGATGACGTTGCAACTCAAGTTCAAGCAATCAAAGCGGAAACAGACCTACCAGTATGCGTCGGCTTCGGTATCCGTGATGGAGCTTCTGCAAAAGCGATTGGTACCCATGCGGATGGCGTTATCGTCGGTAGTGCCTTGGTACAGAATTTTGCCGATATTGATGCCAACGATACCGCTGCAGTTGCAAATGCACAGCAGAACATCATGGCAAAAATGGATGAGCTACGTGAAGCGTTAGACAGCTTAAGCGCTTAATAGCTATTGCTTTCATATTGTTGTTACTTGAAGAAGTAGTTATTTGAAGAAATAGTTATTTGAAGAAATAGTTATTTGAAACGGCAAAATCAAATTGAAGCTAATGTTTACCTTAAGACTTTACTTAAAAGCTTTACGTGAAGACAATACTAAATGACTTTGCTAAAATTAGTTTACGAGTGTAAACTAACATCACTATTATATGGTGTCTGATAGCAGTGGTTTATTCGTCATTTTGATTGGCAAATACATTATCTATCAACAAGCGCATAATCAAATTACCGACATACGAGATTTATTTATCAGTATGTCGCATGACTGCTCATGTTATGACTGTGTTAGACGTTTTGTTTAGACAACCATTAAACTCTCAATGACAAGCGAATGAGCAAACTTGTCAATAAGCCTTTTATGATGGCAAATAATATGACTGATACAATAACAAAACCCGATAACAATACCACTAAAGCCGCGCCAAACAGCAATACGGATAGGCAGTCATGGTTTAACCGTCCTATCCCAGGTATCAAGCAGCATTTGACTGCGCCACTGTCTGCGGTAGAGACTGAACCGTCAACTAAGTGTAGCAATTGTCATTCGATGATTACCAACACAGCACTGATTTTTAACTGTTATGTGTGTCCACACTGCGATCATCATTTACCGATGAGTGCTCGTGAGCGCTTGAATTGGTTGCTTGACCAAGTAGATGGCGAGACAGGTCAAGAGTTCACGGCAAAAGATCCATTGAGCTTTGTGGACAGTAAGCCCTATCCTGCACGTATGAGCGAAGCACAAGAAAAGACAGGTGAGTCTGAAGCGCTGGTTGCTATGTATGGCAAACTGCGTAACCTTGATATCGTCGCCTGTGCTTTTGACTTCCGCTTTATGGGCGGGTCAATGGGTTCAGTCGTTGGCGATCGTTTCGTTCAAGCAGCTGAAAAAGCGCTAGAGCAAAAAGTACCTTTGGTTTGCTTTGCTGCCTCTGGTGGTGCACGTATGCAAGAAGGCCTACTGTCATTGATGCAAATGGCACGCACGGCAGCAGCGATTGAGCGTCTAAGAATCGCTGGGATTCCTTATATTGTGGTATTGACCAATCCTGTTTATGGCGGCGTGACCGCATCCCTTGCGATGCTTGGTGATATTCATTTAGCAGAGCCAAAAGCAATGATAGGATTTGCGGGCAAGCGTGTAATCGAGCAGACTGTACGCGAGACGCTAGAAGAGCCATTCCAGCGCGCTGAGTTCCTATTAGAGCATGGCGTAGTGGATGAAGTGGTACATCGTCATCAGCTAATCGATACGATTTATCGTCTGCTTGCAAAACTATGCCGCGTACCAAATGTAGATGCTCAGTAAAATGAGATGCTCGATAAGGTAAATGACTCAGTATAATGAATCATTTATTGAGTGCATAATGACTTAGCTGCGTGCTAACATCTACTGCATATGCAAGACCCCTAATAGCATTTATCGTCATTGCACGGTAAGTGCTATTTTTGGTTTTAGCTAGCACATATATTTTTATCTCTTATTAAATTTTATATAGGTTTTATCCATGTCTGACCTTTTAGCCTCTGACCTTCGCAGCTCTAATGCCCATAGTCCTAATGAAAGTGCTAACCTAACTGAGTGGCTCGATTATATGCAGCAGATTCATGTATCGGCGATCGATATGGGATTGTCACGTGTATTGCCTGTTGCAGAAGCGTTAGGCGTGGTGCAGTCAGCTAAAGATGACGCTTACGTATTTACTGTGGCAGGTACCAATGGCAAAGGTTCTACAACCGCTGTCATTGCCGAAATGTGTAAAGCCGCAGGTTATAAGACGGCACTATATCAGTCGCCACATCTTAGTGCCTTTAACGAGCGTGTGCGTATCAATGGCGAGATGATCAGCGATCAGACGCTGATTAAGGCTTTTAGCAAAGTAGAGGCAGCACGCTTACAGTGCGAGTTGACGTTGTCGTTCTTTGAGATGACCACACTAGCAGCGCTATTGATATTCGCTGAGGCAGATTGTGACGTATGGGTATTAGAAGTAGGATTGGGTGGACGCCTAGATGTGGTCAATATTATTGACCCTGACATGGCGGTCATTACCAATATCGGTATCGATCACATTGACTGGTTGGGTGATAATGTCGAGGATATTGGTCGCGAAAAAGCAGGTATCTTGCGCAACGGCATTCCTCTGATTTATGGTGCTACTGAGATGCCAGCTAGCGTGCAACAATCCATCGATACCCAGCAGGCAACTTGTTATCAGATTGGACAAGATTTTAGCTACCGCGATATTGATGCAACGACTTGGCAATACAGTAATGCGGCGGTTACCTTGCAGTTACCACGTCCTGCGTTATCGTTAACTAACACGGCCAATGCACTATCAGCAGTATTAGCAAGTCCATTAGATATTGACATCAAGGCCATTGAGCAAGCGTTACGAACTGTCAAACTGGCTGGACGTTTTGATTATCGTGAGAACCATAGCCGCCATTGGTTATTTGATGTGGCGCATAATGAGCAAGGCGTTGAGTTCTTACTAGCACAGCTATTACCGTTTTGGCAGCAGCATGTAGCCAAGCAAAATAATCAAAATAGCTCAGCGACTGTCACCCTGCCAAAGATTAAAATGCTATTTTCTATGCTTGGTGATAAAGACATTGATAAGGTTGTGCAGCGCTTAACTCAAGCAGGCTTACCGATTAGTGACTGGTTTATCGCTGAGATTGATTATCCTCGTGCCGCGACTACTGAGCAGCTGCAAGCTGTTTTGGTTAAATATGTCGATAGCACCAATATATATGAGTTTGATGGTCTGCATACAGCGACCCATGCAGTGATAGAGGCGAGCCAACCACAAGACTTAATCGTCGTATGCGGTTCGTTTCACACCATTGGTGAGGCATTGGCTGCGCTACAGCACTGATCATATGAGTTAAAGTAAGGCATGTTTAGTGTTAATCTTAGTCGTAGCCTGATAGCAGACAGCATGAAAAATATGCTTTATAATCAAAATGATTTGCCAGACTAGTAGAAGACGGTCGGCACAAATTTTGAACCCTGATGGCATTAACTGACAGTAACTGGCGGTAAGAGATCATGATTGAAGCGATTTGATATACTGCTTTGAAATAGTCGCTGCGCCGCTCAATCAACCTTATTACCAACTAAGAGACGTAAACGGATGAACTTTTCGAGACAAGCCTTATTGGGCATTGGGATGATTATCGGCGGTAGCGTGATGCTATACGCCATGGTGCAACAGATTGGCGATAGCGATCAACCGGAGCCGATGTCAGCGATGGTCGACAAACTAAGCTCGGAGCAAGAATCTCCGCAGCCGCTCACAACTGATATCGAAACAGAAAAACGTATCCTTGCGCAAAAGCAAAAAGAACGTGCAGCCCGCGTTGCAGAGCAAGAAAAACGTGCAAAAGAGTTTCTGACAGAGCAGGAAGTTGCTGAAGCAGAAGCGTTGGCAAAGGCACGTGCTGAGAGCCAGCAATATGTTGATAATAGTGCGCCAGCTATTGATGACACCAGCAGTACAGAGTCTACAAAAGATGTTACAAAAGACGTTACTACAGATCTGACCGTTCAGCCTCGTACTGAGAGTCAGTCTACTACTGATACTACAAAGTCTAGCGAAGCCGAGAAGCAAAAAGCGGCTCAAGAGCAACAAGAAGCCCAAAGGCAAGCTGCTATAAAAGAGCAAGCGGCCGCCAAAAAACTTGCTGAGAGCAAAAAACAAGCGGAGGCAGAGAAACTAGCCGAAGCAAAAAAGCAGGCTGAAGCCCAAGCAGCGGCTGAGAGAAAAAGAGAAGCAGCTGAAGCGGCTAAAAACGAGCCACCAAAATCGCCTTCTGAATACCAGATTAAGAAAGGTGATGGACTCATAAAACTGGCAAGACAATATAATATGCCTGTGGAAGTATTGGCTCAAGCCAACAACCTATCTCCATCGGCAGCGCTACAATTGGGTCAAAGTATCACCATACCATCGAGCAAACAGGTACAACGCTTAGAGCGTGAAGCGGCGGCAGCCGAACAAGCGCGTGAGAAGAAGCGCCAGCAAGAAGAGGCGCTGGCGAAGAAATCTGCCGATGCAAAACGTGAAGCGCAGCAAAAACTGAGTGAAGCGCGTAAAGAAGTCAAAGAAACAGACGCTAAGGGTAGCTTTGGGGTGCAAGTGGCTCTAGCAAATGACCAAGCCAAAGCCGATGAGTTAGCGAAGAAGTTCCGAGCAGCAGGTTATCAAGTTAAGACAAGTGCGACTAGCCGCGGAGTTCGTGTCGTGGTTGGGCCTGAACGTGGCAAAGTCGCAGCATTGGCACTAAAAGATAAAATCAATAGTGACCCTAAGGTAAATACGACTAGCGCTTGGGTGCTTTACTGGCGTTAAGCTAGAGCGTTTCTAACGGTCTCAATTCGGCTTTTATCTACTTTATATGAAAACACGACAGTATTTGTCGTGTTTTTTGTTTTATAGATTGCTGATTGGCGCAGCCTTAGTTAAGATGAGCGCCATTTTTATAATCCGTTTTTGTATAACCTGTCAGCCTATATAGGTTGCCTTGTCGTGGTCGGCGCATTATTAATTGCTATCAATAATGACAATTAGCCCATCACTCTCATATTGTATAAGGTAGAACCATGTCGTTTGGTGTTATATTTTTAATATTGGCCGTTGGGTTTTTGGGGCTGATTACGTTACCGAAGCTGCTACCAACACTACTGACGAAGCGCCCTGTCGTTGAGCCAGACCCAAAACCTGTGCGCGGTGATGAGCTAGCGATCTGGCCATTTGCGCCGATGCCGATTATGACCGATACGGAAGTGATATTTTTTAATAAGCTAAAAAACGCGCTGCCGGAGTATCATATATTTGTCCAAGTGCAGTTATCACGGATCATTGAAGCCAATAGTAGTGAGACATCAGAGCGTAGTTTTTGGTTCAATCGTATCTGCCGTCAGAGCGTTGACTATGTGATTGTGGATGTCGATGCTCAGACTACCTTGGTCGCTATCGAGCTTGATGACTGGACACATAGTAGCAAAGCCCGTCAAAAAGCGGATGATAAAAAAGATAAGGCGCTTGCCAGTGCAGGTATTGCGATGGTGCGCTTCCACGCTGAACGTATGCCGAGTGCCGATATGCTTAGATATGAGCTAATGCAGGTGATTGAGAGTTATTAAGCATTCTGTGAAAGCTGTCCGATTGTTAAGGCCAGAATATTATCTAAGCAGCTTCACTTTAAAACTTTAGGTTAGCTAAATTTATTCATCGAGTTGGTCTGACAGCCTTGGGTAAATAACGATTGGTCGATTACCTTCAAAATATAAACCTGTTTTAGGTAGTTCGTTATCTGACCAAACTATCGTCTGCTGGCGACCATCATAAATATTTCGCTCATCATAAAAGTCGCGCTTGGTGAACCATTCAATATAATGCGCGGCTCGCAAAGCTGTATTGTCAATCGTTGCAAGACCTGCCATGTCCCTCTTATCGCACCATTCGTGTATCGGAAAATTCGGCGTTAGCCAATATGGCCAGTCATAATCACCGTAATCAGCTGTGTTAATCGGTAAAAAGAATCGCCCTTTGATCACGCCATAACGCTTATCGATTTTTACCTGTCCGTGATTTTCCGTATCTACCCACACCGCTCGAAACTGCTTGGTTTGCATGTGTGTCATTTTGCGCTGTAGATTATCATTGGAGTTAATCCCGACCCAGTTCACAGGTTCAAAAGGTGCTGATCCCATAAAAAACTTAATGGCTAGCTCCCAATGTTCAACCAGCTGTTCTGCATGGTTATATAAAATCAAATCAAGCTCACCAGTCGTCTGCTTACCATTATAGAGCTGCACATTGCTAGCCAGTGTCTCATACGGATGCAGCTTGCGCGCAAATCCATCCTCTAACCAAAATGACAGTAAGCCTTCAAAATGAAAACCCAGACGATTGGGGCTAGGGCGTTTGAGTAAATAGCGAGTCAGCTCTTGATAGGCGGCAGTGATGTCTAGCTCTGTTAATCGTCGCTCATACGCCTCAAATTGCGTCTGCCAAAATTGCGCGCTATGCACAGCAACCGTATGTGTGCTCTGATGCGGTGCAAAGTCTAGCCACCGTGTCAACACATTGGGGCACGCCAGTACATAAGCTAAATCGCGCACATAGGGTCGGCGGTAATGTTCCCAAGGTGCATTATCTATACGGCGATTAGATATGGGCTGATTGACAAGATCGGACATAGCATAAACCAGTGTGAAGGTGTAGCATTTACCCTAACGGCTCGCTCTATAAAAGTCTATAGATGACAAGTATCCGCTAGGGTAGTGCTCAGTTTGTTGGCGCTAAAATATAATATTAATGTGATGGATATGAATACTGATATCAGGCGGTGATAGTAAGTAAGGTAATAGGATGCTAACTACCATTTTAAGTAGAGAGAGTTGCCATTTAGGCCGATATTGAGATGGCTTTTGTTTTGGCTTAGTTGGGATATGACTTTTCTGTTTCATGTATCTAGCTCCATAATTTACCGTAACTTGATTGCTGCGGTTTATGGTGACTAGTTTATTAGGTGGAGCTTCCTAAAAAAATTCCCTCAACCTAAGTCTATATAGATTAACTTAGGCTGAGATATATTTAAATTATGATTGTGGTCTGCCTGCTTCACTAGCATATTGAGGTATAGAGCTAAGCCAGCTTTTTAAAGTAGCTGTTCTCTCTGGAAGCATTTCACCATGCCCCGTATCAATTAAGTAGCTCCACACAAGCTCACACATTTCACCGATTCTAATTTTTTCATCATGGTCTTTTGACCATAAGTATTGTGCATGTGCATCAGCAATCATCCTTGCTTTTAATAGCTTTGGGCTAACTCCTTCTTTCTTGAATAATATTTCTGTTTTTTCTACTGCAGGCTTGTTCTCAATAATGAGATTTACTAATCGCTCTAAATCTTTATGCAAAATTAAAA
>NZ_PJBU01000093.1:0-21453 GCF_002863645.1 Psychrobacter sp. MES7-P7E
AAAAAATGCTTTATTCAAATATGTCTGTTTCGGCTTATGGCAATATTGATGAAATAGAATACTATGTTAATAACTTTAATGAAATATTTCAGAAATTTGAACAAGAAGTTCGTTTTTCTATCAATTCAATTTTGACTTATTTAGAAAATGGAGGAGGATTGATATTCCCTATTCCAGTAATGCCAGTAGATATCGAGCCTATATTAGAGGATATTAGTAAAAAAATTCACGAACTAGCTCAGTTACAGCAAAATAGAAATAATTTCTGGATTGAATATCACAATATTGCTGCAAAAGAATTTATATTTAATAACAAAGCTACTATCATCCAATATCATCAAGAACTTAAGTATAAACAATGGTTAAGCCATCTAATTAAACAGTTAAATACCTCGATAATATCTAAAAAAATCGGTGATATTATGACCGAAGAAGCTATTAATCTACAGCATGATGAGTTCATCGCTCATTTAAACTGTTTTAATTCTGAACTATCTAATAAAGTAAAGATTTCTAAAAGTAGAACGACTATAGGTCAAGCTTTCATGAAATGTAACTTCAGTGAAGTTAGCGACGATATGGGTACTATTCTAAGTGAAGGCGAACAACGTATTGTTTCACTCTCAAATTTCTTAGCAGAATGTACGATTGATAATAAATTAAATAGTATTATCTTTGATGATCCTGTTACTTCTTTAGATACGGATTATAGAGAGCTTATCGCAGTCAAATTAGTTAATTTAGCTCAAACTAGACAGATTATTGTACTGACGCATGATCTATCTTTTATGAGATTGCTTATGGATATTCATAAAACTGAGACCTCAAATGATTGTGAGATAATAGGAATTGATAAATATAATGGAGTAACAGGTATTGTAACAGATGAAATTCCATATTTAGCTAAGAATCTTCAGGAAAGAGTTGACTCAATCCAAAGAATAATCAGAGAGCATGACTCACTTTCAATCACAAATGCTCATGAGCGAGAAGTTAAATTAGACTCTGCTAGGAAAAGGTTCAGAATGCTATTAGAAAGGTCTGTCGAAGAAGTACTATCAAACCGTACATATGAACGCTTTTCAAAGAATATCAATTTGAAAAGAGGCTACTTATCAAGCTATGTCGTTACTGAGGAAACTGATATTAATTTCATATTAGGTTTGTTCGGTAAATATTCTATTACTGAACATGATGGAGGGATATCAACTATACCTAGGTTACCTAGTAAAACTGACATAGAAGATGATATTAGAGAATTTAGTTTGTGGAAAAATAGCTTCAAAGCTAAACTTAAAGCATTTAGAGAGGCCAGTGTGGGTTGATTTTTGATGAATCTTAATATTTTGAAGTTAATAAAACTTATTCCGATTTTAGATGACTGTAATCACTAAGCAGCTACTTGATAACTATCAATAGCTACACATTGCTGATGTCGAAATACCAATAATAACCGCTGACTAGGAATTGCTAGCCAATGACCAAACTCAATACTATCGACGCCTTGGCTCGTTAATGTCTGTGTACAGTGATGACGGCTAAAGCCGATTAGATTCTTGATAATAGGGTTATCGGTCAATTGATGTGACATAGGTTGTCTAATCCTCATTTACTTTACAAATTTGACGGTTCAACAGATCTTAGTGCTATCGTAAAACAATAAAGTAGAAATCCTGTGTAGTCATGATGGAAAGTTGATGAATCCTTATAAAATTCTTATTCTAAAGCTAGTGGTAGGGTGATACTAACCATCACACCAGAACGCTGGTTTTTACCAGTATCAGTATTATCAGTTCTAGCTTTATTAGTGTCAGCTTTATCATCATTAGTACGGACATTATTGAGGGCTACCTGACCACCATGATGTTCAATTACTTGCTTCACTAGTGTTAGACCAAGGCCCGTGCCTTTTTTAAGCGTATTACTACTATAGTCAGTCTGCCTTGGCTTAGTCGTTGGATCTGCCGCCTCTGTATTTAGATCATTGCTGTCTGTATGATTCGTTGTTTGAGATGAGGGTTGGCTTTGATGAGATAGGCTAAAATAACGTTCAAAAGCTTTTTCAATAGCATAATCAGGCAACAGCTTTCCATCATTAAATATATCAATGATTACCGTTCGCGCTGTGCTATGCAAAGAGATGTTAACAGTGCTATCAGCAAAATGAATGGCATTATCCAGCACATTTTGTAGGACTTGTATCAGCCAAAATTGGTCAGCAAACACACTGGTAGAGGCCAACAACTCTGCTGGCAAGTTTGTAGTGTTTGTCATGTGCTGATCATCGATGTATATATCGATAGGGTATAGATTCTGCTGTTGCTGCTTGGCTGTATTATCTTTGATCAGACTTTGCAAAAGTGGTAATAGGGGAGTCAGTTGTCGGTTGAGCTTGAAGGTAGGCTGTTCAACCTTCGCAAGCAACAATAGGCGGTCGATGAGCTGTTGCATTTTTACGCTTTGCTCACCAACCGTCTCAATGAGCATCTGCCGATCATCCTTATCAAGCATATGACCATCTAATCCATCATCTTCTAACAGCTCACTACTGGCGCGAATGGCGGTCAAAGGGCTTTTTAGCTCATGGGTCAAAGTATGGACATAATCAGTGACATAAGCTCTATTTTCGAGTCGATGCTTCATGGTCTCGATGGTATCTGTCAGGCTATTTAATTCATGACCCAGATAAAAATAGGGCTTTTTGGTGTCTTCTGCCAATGCACTGGTATATTGAGTCACCAAGGTAATACTTTGCTTGAGCCACCATGCGATGAGACCCGCCAGTATAAGGGCGGCGATACTGATAAGTAGTGCGGTGATAAGCATGCGGTTACGTGTGTCATCTAAATAAGGCAATACGCTAGCGACAGGCTTACCGACGCTGACCACGCCGATAATATCGCCAGACATATTCTTTATTGGCTGTGCGACATACATGACCGAACCATCACGCTGCTGGCCATCCCGCAGCGTACTTCTTGCACCGTATTGACCTCTTAATGTGAGATAGACATCATTCCAGCGCCCATAATTTTGCCCTTCATTATTGTCAGGTTTGGGTAGCGAGTCGTAAATGACTATGCCGCTACTGTCTGTCACATACACGCGAAAGCTACTGTAGCTTTTGGTTTGATCGACAGGACTGAGTATTTCATCCATCGCTGGCATGCCCACAAATGCAGCATCAAGTTGCGCTTGATATTCCTCATCATATAATTGTCCTGTAGATAATGGCACTTGGAGACTGGCTGCTAACAGTTTGCTAGTGTCTAGGAGCGTGTCTTCGATGACTTGCTGCGCGGTTGGCTTGACGTAGCCAAACAACTGAGTAAACACAACCACACCGCATATGACGAGCACCAACGCAACGGCTAGCCAAATCCTAAAAAATATACTTAAATTGAGCAGCCGTTTGCGTTTAGGAGCTTGCTGAGCAGTACCAATAGGGTGCAGTTTGGCATACCAATTGCTTTGGTCGTTATGAATAGCATTCTCAGCAGGATTAGTTTTATTATTCATAAACTAGCAGCCACTGTTAAGCGGGACATAATGCGTAACCCAGTCCACGATGCGTATGGATGACATCGACATTAGCATCTACCATAGCGAGCTGTTTACGAATTGATTTGATATGGCTGTCTATCGTGCGTGCCAAGCGGTGGTCGGGATAGTCGCTTACTGCGCTAAGCAATTGCTCACGGCTAAATACTTGATGCGGTGCTTGCAATAACGTTAGCAAAATTTTGCGTTCTGTATTGCTAAGCTCAAGCTTTTGCTCTTGCCACGTTAATGAATAGTTAAGCGGTTGATAATGCCAAACGCCAGATTGGTTCTCAAACGTTAATGCTTGTCCTGATAGATTATTCGAGGAAGTATTATCCGTACTGTTATCTGAGTTTATGATATGAGAGCCTGACTGTTGAATTAGCTGTTCACGGCGCCAAATGGCTTTTAAACGCGCGACCAACTCACGTGGACTAAAGGGTTTGGCACAATAATCATCGCCGCCCATCTCCAATCCCAAAATCCGATCGACCTCATCGCTACGCGCGGTCAAAAACACGATAGGCAAATCTTTTAAGGCGTCGATATCAGGTGTGTGACGTATTTGCTGACATAGGCTCAAGCCGTCACCATCTGGCAGACCGACATCCATAATGATCGCCGACAGATCTTGTGCTTCATAACTATGCAGCATGGGTAACACACTACTGGCATTATCCAACCAAGTTATTTGCCAACCTTCGCGCTTGCAGGTGACCTTGAGTGACATCGCGATCGCAGGATCATCTTCTACCAGTAAAATATGGGTCATAGTATCTACATCGTCTTATAAGCTTAATAAATTATCGTAGCACAAAACAGCAGACTGCTCTTGCTGCCACGAGTCAAATGGTGTGAAAAGTTAATGGAAAAGTAAGGTGCTCAGTAGATAGTGTGCGATGTAATTATTTTAATACATTCAACAAAAAGGCCAGCTCAATAAATAAGCTGGTCTTGATAACGAAGATTAAGCATGGTTGTTTATTAATAGACTAAGCGAAAACCTATTTAAGACCTTTGCAGTTGGCATAGTAGCTCACTGTAGCGGGCCAATCTGAAAAAATGCCTTGGACACCGACGTCTTGCGCTAGTACGTCAATATAATTCATCATATCACCATCATTGTTGATATCATCACCAAGACCGCTATAGTACCAATCGCCACCATCGGTTAGTGGTCCTGAACGCTCTATCGACCAGGTAATGATTTTTAGACCATTGGCTTTGGCTTGTTTTGCGTATTCTGATGGTTGCATATTTCCCTTACCATCAGTAGTGACTAACGACCAAAGTGCTGGAGCAATGGTGTTAATGCCGCGTGCTTTGATATTAGCCAATGAGTGCTTCCAAGTGGTTGCGTCATTTTTATTAAATGTTTTATCGTCAGCGGTCTCATTGCTGTCATCAATCAGATAAACGGCATTAGCCCCATAAGCTGGCTCGTTTTTGATCCAGTAATCCAGATCTTCTATATTAAATGACTGGGCAAATACATCGCTTGCAGGCACATCTGCTGCCTTATAAGTATCTATCAGCTGTTGGCGGTAATCATCTAAATGATAGCCGTTAAACGGCATGGTCACTGCAGGCGCTTTTAGCTCAGGCGTGTGTTTCATACCTAGCTTGCGAGCCAATGCGATATGCTCTTTTAATGTCATTACCTGACCATTTTGTGAATACAAATCCGTTCGCCAAGGCGCAGTTGCGTTCATATATTCACTAAGGCTGGTTGCTTTTTTATTGGCAGCATCCATCTTACCCGTCAAGGTCTTGAACTGAGCGGCACTGATATCTGAGGTGCGACATTCGATATTATCGGCATTGGTAAGTTTGCCTTTAGCATCTAAGATGGGCGGTACGGTACATTGCTTGGCCAGCGGCGTGGCTAATATATTAGTAGTGGTGTGCAAATCGTTCTGGGCATGACGACAGACAAGCTCACCGTCATTGGTAAAAGCGACATCACATTCCAAGATGCCAGCACCCATTTGTGCTGACGCCACGTAGCTATCATAAGTATGTTCAGGCAGCTGTAATGGCGCACCTCGATGCGCAATAGAGAAATCTGTCTTACTTGGCAGTTGCCCTCTGCATGCCTGTAGCTCTTCTTTTAGTGGTCCCTCATCCATATCATTTATCAAATAAAACGGACGCACTCCATAGGTATATGCGACAGGTGAAGACGATTGTGGCTGTGATTGCACTGTCGATAAAGGGGCTTTTGATGTGAGCGTTGATCGGCTATCGGTAGTGCAGCCTACTATCAATAATGAGCTGATCAGCGTTAAAGGTAAGGCGATATTAATCTTATTAACCTTAGCCAGCGTGTGCTTACTCAGCTCAAGCGCTGATTTATTAGAAATTGTCATGTAAAATGTTCCTGCAAAATTATAAAAAAATCCCATCGGACGTATGGATAGGAATTGAAAAATTAACGTTTGACTATTGGTTGCTACTTGCCAAAAGAAGCTAAGTGTCGTGCATTCTTGTAAAAGCTTAGTTTTGTAAGAGCTTAGCCTTGTAAGAACTTAGCATTAATGCGGATACAATTGTAGGCACATGTACTAAAGAATAGACAGCTGACAGTACTTGAGCCTGATGGTATTGAGCTTATCGGTCGTAAAATCATACGTGTCTTCTTATACTGTTCACATTTTTGCTATTGTCCGTTTAGTACCTCACTATTGACCATACTCTCAAACTAACAGATGATATTGACCATATAATGACACACACATTATTTCGGCAAAAAATACAAAAATGCTTAAGGCATATCTCACTACATTATTAAGGATAACTATGAGTAACTATTTAGACGCCGTCGTCGTTGAGCACAATCCCTCTCAAAAAAAGATAGATCGCGCAGTGATTTGGCTACATGGCTTAGGTGCTAGCGGTCATGATTTTGAGCCAGTTGTACCGCAGCTTGGCTTGGCTAATGATATGGCAGTACGTTTTATCTTTCCGCATGCGCCCAAGCGTCCTGTCACGGTCAATGGTGGGATGGTGATGCCGGCTTGGTATGATATCTTGGAGATGAGTCTTGAGCGCAAAGTTGATGTGACACAAATTGAGACATCCTCGCAGCAGATTCGCGATTTGATTGCCCGCGAGATTGAACGCGGCGTCAAACCTGAACATATCGTTATCGCTGGGTTTTCGCAGGGCGGGGCGGTTGCTTATCATGTGGCGCTCAGTCATCCAGAGCGCTTAGCGGGTCTGATGACGCTCTCTACCTACTTAGCAACCAATGACAATATTGAGTATAGTGCTGCCAATAGAGACCTACCGATTTTGATTGAGCATGGTACGCATGATCCAGTCGTACCTGTGATGCTAGGCGAGCAGGCGCAGCAGTTATTGACGAGCAAAGGCTACAACGTTGAATACCATACTTATCCGATGGCACATCAAGTCTGTATGCCGCAGATTCAAAATATCGGCAGATGGCTAAACACTGTTTTAGCATAGCCCATTAAGCTGTAACGTAATGTAATGCAGGCTACTTATAGGTTGAAACCTAACCGATATCTCCTATATAATAGCCAGTCTTATTGGGGATGTTCTGGCTTCGACGCTGGTGATGAAACTCAATGATGCATGTCGAGAGTGTATGTCCTCTCGTTAATCAAACATATATTGTTATAGTCGCAAACGACGAAACTTACGCTCTAGCAGCTTAAACCCTGCTTACTTAGTTGCTGATCACCTACAGTTGGTTAACTAAGTTGAAGCGTCCGCATGTAGGCTCGCCACAAGTGATTGTCTCAATTGCTTGGGTTCAAAAGTAGAGAATCGTCCAATCCATCCTGACTGTCGGATCGGTGCGGATTAAATTTAAAGACAGAAACTAAACATGTAGATTCATGAGCGTAATGCTGGCGGACGCGGGTTCAACTCCCGCCATCTCCACCAAACAACGATAAAGGGCTGACCGTCATAGACTGTCAGCCCTTTATTTTGGGCGTTTTTTAGGTATTGAGGTTTATATAGGGGTATGGCGTCCCATATAGAATGTTGGTATTATTGTTGGTATTAGAGTTTATACACGCTCTCAATACCAACAAAGGATAGTCCAATGCCCTTAACTCATACCGTTATCAATAAGCTACAGCCCAGTAGCACCTCGATTGATACAAAGCGACCTGACAAGCATAGTGACGGTAACGGGCTGCAATTATGGGTGCGTTACACGGGCGTTAAGTCATGGATTAGCGCCTACAGGTGGCAAGGTAAGCAACAAACCCTCACTATTGGCACTTATCCAGTTATGAGCTTGCAGAACGCAAGGCAGCGCAATATTGAGATCAAACGCTTAATAGCTGATGGTGTGAACCCCAAAGATCACAAAAAAGAGCAACAAGCCAGCCAAGACGGTTTAAATGTTTTCGATAACATAGCCCAGTCATGGTATGCAGAACGCAAAACCTACCTAGCAGAAAGCACCTTTTCCCGTAATTATTCCGCCTATATGCGTGATGTTAAGCCCTCTATTGGTCAAAAGAACATTAACGACATAACCGCGCCTGACATATTGGCTATTGGTAAAGCAGTAGAAAGCCGTGGCGCTAATGAAATGGCAAGGCGTACTATTAGAGAAGTAGGGCAGATATTCAAACATGCGATACGCAATGGACTAGCCACACATAACCCAGCCACAGACCTAGCCGAAGCCATCAAGCCACACAAAACAATCAACCATCACCGCATTACCAGCCAGCAACTGCCAAAGCTACTAACAGATATTGAGGCCTATCAAGGTGATGTACTGGTAAAGCTGGGCTTATGGTTTTTATGCTATACGTTTGTGCGTACCAATGAGATTAGATTTATGGAATGGCAGGACATAGATTTTAATCGTGGCTTATGGACTGTCCCAGCTGAAAAGATGAAAGCTAGGCGTTTGCACATTGTGCCACTAGCACCGCAAGCAATGGCGATATTGGAACAGATCAAAGAGCTAGGTTTTTCGGATCAGTATGTTTTCTTTAATACCTCAACACGTAAGCCATACAGTCAAAGTGCATTTATTAATGCCTTATGGAATATGGGTTATAAAGGTAAGATGACGGGGCACGGTTTCCGTGGGCTTGCCAGTACCACGCTACATGAAAAAGAGTTTATGCACGAAGCAATAGAGCTACAGCTAGCACATGACAGAGAAAACAAGATAAGCGCAGCATACAACGGAGCGCAGCACCTACCATACAGAATAGACATGATGAATGAATGGGCAAACTTCATTGACGATGCTTACGCTGGCAAACTAGACAACGTGATCCGTGCAGACTTCAAACAACACAAACAAAAGCTAGGCTAACACTTAGCGCCAACTATGCAAGGCTAGGACTAATTACCCGAAAGCCAGCCGTTCACACACCTTTAGGCTGGCACTGCCTTGCACCTACTTTGATTTAAGGGTGTGTAAAGGTGTGAAAATGAGTTTTTTTGAACAACAAGAGAAGCGCATTAATAAGCAATTCATATCAATTTTTGATAGTGTTTATTTTGTATCAGAACACGGAAAAGGCACAGTACAACAAGCCTTTGATTTTGTAGTAGGCACACTTTTAAGAAAGCAAACTTATTTACTACTCATCACTCCTACTTCGGTTAAAACTGTTTATGTCTGTAGTGATAATGAGCAGTCACAGTACGAGCCTTTTATTACCTTCGAAACCATCATTTACGAATTGAAAAACTGTATTGATTGTAACAATGTTGGAATAGGCACTCCAATTCGTAAGCTGGGTTTTGGCAAAAAGAGGTTTGTAGAACAGCTAATTAATTTAAATATGCAGCTACCTGAGCAAGTAATATTTAATACTGAGTCACCCGATATAACAGATGCAGACTACACAAACGAGGGTGACGAGTTAGCATTTTATCAAGGCTTGCCTAAAGAATACGACATCTTAAGAGCTGATAACGAGAAGCTAAAAGCTCAATTCCAAGAGTTATGGGACAAGAAACAAAGACCTGAGACTTTTTACGAAATTCAAAAAAATCTATATGAAGGTGATAGACAACGGCTGACTGAATGTAACGATAAGTTAGATAAGTCTTTACTAGAAGTAAAATCTCTAAATTCACATTGTAATTACTTAGAACGAAGCCTTGAACAGTCAAAGAGAAAGGCAGAACTAGATCAACACATAGCAGAAAAAAGAATATCAAACCTTGAGAACCAACTAGCACAAGCCAAAGCTGACCTTGCAGACAAGCCAGCTGATGAAGTGGAACTAAACCCCAAAACCCAAACAGCTGTTACACGTTTATTAAATGTTCTATTCCATAAGGCACAATTAGATATTGCAGCTCATAAAGGTACGACCAACAAAAATATAGTTAATTCCTCAATAAGCTTTAATGCGAAAATAACAGAAAAGCCCGTGAGTCATTGGATAAAACAGGTACAGCAATTAAGAATAGACACAGAAAAAAGATAATTAAAAAAACAGGGGTATATCACCGTTATATACCCTTATAAGCCCCCCTTACTACCCCCTAACATAGCCCATGTAAGCCGTAGAGCAACTTTACGGCTCAATACATTACATGGAGCTATGAACATGACACACCCAACCCAAAACACCCCAGTAATTCCTTTTACTGATAACACCTCTCACGATACCGAACCAACCACCGCAAACAGTCCAGCTATGCAACTGCCTACTACTGGCATGGGCAGAGCAAAGGATATTTTGCCGTTCCTACCTTTTAGCAAAACCACCTTGTTTGAATGGTCAAAAGATGGACGTTTCCCAGCTGGCAGAAAGCTATCACCAACGATGACAGCATGGAGCTATGCCGAAGTGCACCACTGGCTTAACTCTCACACCTCAAACACAAGCGAGGTGTAGATCATGAACACACGGCAAACAAAGCAGAAGTACAAGCAAATCATTCTTAATCACCTGTTAGCAGGTAAGACCCTATCCACCTATGAAGCATACGACCTCTATAACATAACGTGCTTTTTACAGCGTGTCAGTGAGCTAAGAGATCAAGGCGTAACCATTCAAGATGAATGGGTAAAGAACAACGGCAAACGCTTTAAACGGTATTGGATAGACCAGCCAACAGATAATAACGCTAACGAGGTGCAATCATGAGCCAATCAAACGACATATTAGAACCGCGCCTAGTGGCAGTAGATAGCTATTACTTGTCTGTCATTAATGACCGCATACAAGACCTATCAAACGATGCTGAGAGCCTAGCAATGGCACTTAGTGCTATCAGCACAGATGATGACGCAAGCAAGGGCGTAATAGTCGCTGTGAAGTCTGCCTTATTCGCTAACAGTGAACTAGCAACCATTTTAAGCGAGCAGATGGACGGGCTTATCTTATTACCTGAAATCAAGGTAAATGATTATGAGTGATGACACCTTTATAAACGAAGTAATGGACAGGTTAAAAGACAAAGGCGTGCTGATGATAACTGATGATTTTATAGATCAACTAATCACTACCTTACACGCCAATGTGACTGCCATTAATAGCCTGATAGAAATAGTAGAAGTAGAAAATCAGATGCTAGCTTTACGCTGTGCAATACCAACAGGCAGCCGACAAGTGGAGTCACTAAAAGAGCTATCCAAACGCATAGCAGAAATCGCCTTTAACGTGGAGGACGTAAGAAATGACCAACGATAACAAAACCAATCTAAAAGCCGACCACGGGCAGCACAGCGACAACCAGCCCCACAAACGTAGCTTACTACTTAGATTTACTATCTTTATGGCATGGGTAGTAGGTATTGGCTTGCTACTGTCATTGGTAGCTTGCCAGCCAGTCAATGCTAAACTGATTGCAACCAATACCAACAATGGTTACTATATAGACCTCTCAAAACTTAACAGCGACTTGCCAAGTCGTAAACTTTTGGCTTTTTTTGTGCCTGATAATAGCGCAGCCTCTCAAGCTGTCCCTATCTACTCAAGCATAGCCCCACATGCTTATTTAAGCGTATCAAGGGGGCAAACCATCATATCTATAGCAAATCATTTGCTAACCGACTATGACGGGTTGACGCTGCAAAATAAAATAGCCGTAAGGCGAATATGCGGGGCGGTCACTGTTAAGACCGAGAGTAAGACCCGTCACCCTATACTTTTACCGTATAGCGTGGCACATACTCAAAAATTAACAGGAGGCTATCATGCCTAATTCAATCCGTACGATCTCAAACACTCAAACCACTACCAACAGCACACCAGCCACGTTCAAGGCAGGTGATAGCGTTCTATGCCCGTCATTGAGCCTTAACCCGTTTGTACTTCACAATGACCCATACGGCAAGCGCAAACTATTGGCACTTACTTACGATGACAGCCACTTGTACTATGACAAGCAAGGTTATTTTGTCCCAGCATGCGATAAGCAGACAGGCGATTATCAGCCGTCACTATTCCACGACACGCCAGCCAACCGCCAAGCGATAGCCACGCTATACAGTGGCAAGAAAACCAGCCAACGCACAGTAATAGACATGACCGAAGCAAACGACAACGAAGTTATTGTTATGTCATCTTTTGAGTTATCAGATATTGCTTGTGATCTTGAAAGCGCAGCCGTTGTTATAAGTGACATTGGCAAGCTGTTAGCACTTATTCACTATGAAAAAATAGAACCTCATGTCGCTATATCAATGGCACGCTTAACACATGACACCACTGAAACGTGGCACGAACTACTGCAAGGCCAGTTAGGTTCAATCAAAGAAACCCTAGCAATGACTCGTTACGGCAAGGAGGGCAGCCAATGAAAACCTACCCTCCAAAACAGAGCCGTAAGCACGCCAAGCGCAAAAGCTACTACAAGAAGTACAGAGCCACGCGCCAGCCTAAACAGTCACAAGCAAGGGGGAACAGATGACCACCACACCAACAAACACCCATGAAAAAGCCCGTGCATTTAGCACAGGCTTTACAGTGGTAATGAATAGTTTTGATGCAGCCACACGGCAAGGGCTAGCAGATGATTATCTATTGATTAAACTATTGCAGCTATTACCGCCTAACAGTCTAATAAATATTACAGATGATCTTACTACAGATGACGCGCAAATAGTAGCAACCGCTGGCACGATAGCCTTACGTTTGACCGATAAGCAAGGCGATACAGTAGGCGCGGTATTCTACACACCAAACAGCAAAGCAAAGCCCATTGTCATTGATCCTACAGGGTATGGCGCTATCGTCATTGGTGAGCCAAACAAAGCCAATGAGATAATAGCGTTTAATGACCTTGATAGCGGTATTGATGTTTATATGCACCTAATGGCTAGTGACAAGACGATCATCATTAGCCCTCACAAAACAAAGCAATGCCTTAAAAAGATGGTGCAGCACTGGAGCAGCGGATCACAGGTTACTGTACCTATGACGCTTGATGACAAGGGCTTGATAAACCTATTGGCAGGTGTAAAGGCGCAAGCATTGGTTACCGTGGCTCATATCGTCACCATGCTACAGCATGACAGCTATGAAGCCATACTGGCAGACAGCGACAACCAGCTAATCAATTTACAAGACACTGCCTATTATCCTGAATGGCGCGATGATCCCCAGCTGAATGAACCAATGATCTATAGTGATGGGCGTTTTGAGCTCTACCATGACGGGCTGTTTTTCGTGAAGTATAACGATGATGACCCAGCAAATATAACCTTTAAGTTTAAGGCGTTTGTTTGTTCACCGATAGAGGTTATCGCAAAGACACGGGACACAGGCAGCACCACATGGGGGCGGTTATTACAGTGGCGCGATGATGACAGCGTATTACATACATGGTCAATGCCGTTATCACTATTACAAGGTGATGCAAGGGAATATCGCAAAGAGCTGGCTAGTCAAGGCTTGAACATTACCACCAACCCCAAACAGCGCAGCTACTTAGACACCTATATTCAAAACTACCCTATTCATAAACGGGCGTTATGCGTGGATAAGTTGGGCTGGCACGATAAGCAATATATATTACCTGACAGAACCATAGGCAGCGATGGTAAGCAGCTTATCGTCTATCAGTCTGCAAACAGCATTAACAGCACCTTAACCCAGCAAGGAGAGCTAGCCCAGTGGCGTGATGAGTTATGCAAACCACTAGCAGAACAAAGCCGTTTTGTTTTCTCTATTGCTTGCGCGTTTGCAGGGCAATTACTGGAGCTATTGGAATATGACGGGGGCGGTTTTCATCTCTTAGGTTCATCAAGCATGGGCAAGTCATTATCGCTTAAATTGGCTGCTAGTGTATGGGGCAACCCTGACAGGTACGTTAAGACATGGCGCAGCACTGACAACGCATTGGAGGGCACAGCAAGCGAGCACAATGACAGTTTTCTGCCACTTGATGAGATCAGCGAATGTGATCCCAAGATAGTAGGTAAAACCGTTTACATGCTGGCTAATGGTCAAGGTAAAGGACGAAGCACCACCACGGGACACAATCGCATAGCCAAAACATGGCGCATTATCTTCTTATCTAATGGTGAGGAGTCGCTACAAAACTTCATGGCGCAAGCAGGGCAAAAAACCAATGCAGGTATTGAGGTTAGAGTCGCGCATATAGACGCTGATGCTGGCAAAGGCTTAAAGACGTTTGATAGTTTGGTACTGGCAGAGACAGGCGCAGCACAAGCGGATAAAATTAAAGAGTTATATCATAGATACTATGGTGTGGCTGGTATCGCATGGCTAGAACATATCACCAGTGACAAAGCCGCGACCACAGCCACCGCTAGGCAGCTTGTCAGTGACTTTATGAGTCAATATAGCGACCTTGCCCCACAAGCGCATAGAGTCGCTAAAAGGTTCGCTATTGTGGCTGCTGCTGGTGAGATGGCAACGCTGGCAGGTATTACAGGCTGGCAAGCAGGACAAGCAACCACCGCCGTTATGACATGCTTAGATAATTGGCTTGACAACTATGGGCGCGATGGTGAGCATGAGCAGCGCCAAATCATAGAGCATATCCAGGCGTTTATTGAACAGCATGGCAGTAGTCGCTTTCAACCTTGCCACATTCACATGCACCAAGATTTTGAAACTAAGATAACAAACCGTGCTGGCTATCATAACTACGACACAGGCGAATATTATTTCTCTACCAGTACCTTTGATGAAGTCTGTTCACCATTCAATAAAAGCAAAGTATTACAAGTGTTAGATGAAGCTGGACTATTGAACGTGACAGAAAGCGACCGCAGAACGTGTAGAGTATCTTTACCATTCAAGAAAAACCGTACGCGCGTTTATGCAATCAAAAACGAGATATTAAGTTGTGAACCTACTAAAAGCACTGGGACACTTGGGACACTTGGGACAACTGGGACAACCCATATGCAGCAAGGGCTAGACACTGTCCCAAGCAATAAAACACCACTGGGACAGCTGGGACAAAGTAGCTCAATTTGTTAATCTGTCCCAAGTGTCCCAAGGGTAAAAAAGGAGCTGGGACAGCTACAAGCCAACAACCACGGGCGTTGTCCTGTTGTCCCAAGTGTCCCAATCAAAAAACTAAGGTACAGCAAAAACAATCAAAGGTAGGCGTTTATCGTCTGCCTTTTTTTATGGTATAAAAACCTTATATCTAATAGCATAAGGATAAAGCAGCTTATAACCGAATTAATGCTAAAATTCTTGTAAAAAATTCAATGAGGCAGCTGTAACCTTACCACTTAGAACCCACTCTGTAGCTTCAGGTTTACTGAAACCAACTACTCTAGCCTGTATTTCTATTCTATTACCTTCAGTCTTCACAGCTCTTAATCTTAAACGAGAGGTAAAGTCCACCTTATCATAACGATATACCTGACTTTGCTTTAAACCTCTTATGTGATTTATTTGATAATCAGGACGTTGATTTTTTACAGCATAAAATTTTAGATTGGAGACCCATTGTCTACCTGACTTTGACGCAACTACTTCAATATCAAAGAATGATTTTACATTTTGATTCTTGAGACCATATCTTGTCAAAGTAGTCCATTTATTATCTATCTTGCTTATACCATAAATAGAATTCAAAGATACAACAGGTTCATAGAGTCTAGAGTCACAAATTATATTATATGTTACGTTATTATCAAATTTTTCTAAATAAGGATAGATAGCATTAGCAATTTGCAACTTGCCTTCAGAATTTGGATGAAGTGCATCCAACATCCATCCGTTAAGTTCATAATAATCGTAATCTCCTGTTAATGAAGGCAAATCAATATATTGCATATTGATATTTTCATTAACAATCTCTTTTCTTACTTTTGTATATGCAGGGAACAAAAGACCTCTTGCATCATCTCCTTTAGAGATGCCATATATAGAACTCCGGTTAGGCTCAATTACAAAGATTTTAATGTTAGGACATACATTGCGAATTCTATTAACCCATAATTGGAACTGCTCTTTAAATTGCAATGCAGTTAGCTGAGAAGGTCTCTGAAGAGCATCATTAGTTCCAAGATTGATTACAGCGACTGTAGGCTGAATGGATTGATAATACGCTTCAATATTTACTAGTTGATTATGCTCTTCAAGAGTTGACCCACCCCGAGCAAACACATTATATATCAACCCTTTTTCTTCAGAGTCATCTATAAATTGAATACCATAAGCTGCGAACTTTTTACCATTACCATCTAAACTTATTATCAACTCACTACTCAAATGCGTGGCGTCAATATCAACTACTGCTAATTCTTCTATCGATGAATCAGTGTCAATTAAAACCCTTTGGCCAGCGGATAGAGCTGAATACCCGAATGAAAAACGACATCCATTAGGCTGTTTGAGATAAAAAATCTTAATTTTAGTTACCTTAAGCAAACCCTTCGTTGTTATAAAAATTTGCTCTCTGTTTGACTCTTCAACGTAAAAACCTTTTCCATCAGGTGAGTACTTATAAGGTGATTGCTCCCATCTATGGTCAGACTCTCCCCACATATGAATAACAGTTGCAGGGTTAGTACGTTTAACCGTGATTTGATCATGTTCACCCATTAACTTAGTGTGTGAAGTAGTCAAGGGTAAATAATCAAATTGTTTGAAGCCACCATATTGAGGTAGCAGTCGTGAAATTAAACTAGCAGTGTATGTTGAATTATCATGATTTTCAGTTAAAGAATCACCTATAAACAAAATTGAATCGAGCATATTACCTACTTTATATGACTAAGAAATATTAGAGTGTATTCCGAAAAAGAGAAAAGATACTACTTATGGCTCGTACTATGCCAACGGATAAGCAACGAAAAACGTTGTTTGATATCTTGTAATAGGTCAATACATATAGCAAGACCATTCCGAGACAGATAGTTAGAACTATGCCGTATCATATAGATGTTGACTCTTTCTACTTTTTTTGACGGTTGATGTACCATTACTATATTACTGTCATGACTATTAGTAGAAGTGGAATAGGCAAATAGCCACTACCGATACACACGATAATGGAAGGTTATGGTAGTAAATGGTTGTTTGTAACGATGGTATGGTACAGCTGCTAATTACAATAATCAATTGTTGGGTTTAGCCTGTTAAGGTTTATCTAGGTTTTCGGACACGTTAGGCGATCACTGCCAAGCCCTTTTTATAGTGTAAAGAAACCCTTAGGTTTCCCCTAGGTTTTTGGACATCGTAGAACCTAACAAAACCTAACATTCAAAATCAATTTGCACCGCCTTGCATGTTGTCAAAAGTTAACAGTCAAACCAGTTTGATGACTGCCAGCATGTTAATAAATGTTAAGGTTTAAAAGCATAATTACCTTTACCACCCTTTACCGATTGCCTAACCCCCAATGGGGTAAGCGTTAGCCCAAAGCATGACCATCATTAGCCTACAGCGTTATAGCCTCACTAAAACAACATAGAGCTGTCAAACAAAATCAACACCGCGCTACTACCTCATAAAACCTCATATTAATATTGCCCATTGGCAGCACTCACTACCCCAAGAACACCACAAGGTTAGAACCTGATAAAACCTGAACCCAAAATATGATAAAACCTTACATTGAAACGTTAGAAAACCACATATCGCAAACCTTATAAAACCTTACATTGAAAACCAAATCACACACCGCGCAATGCTGGCTTGGAATTTGCCGTTATAGTACCGTTGCCTAGTTTTCGGAGTCCATAAAAGGGGCAATTTTCGGACATCGTAAGCAGGGTTAAAAATGACTTTATGGAACAGTACGCACACGCGCGAAGCAAACACCAATTACAAGGGACTTTTGCGAACAGTACGCACGCACATAAAGGACTTTTTAGAGTCCATAAAAAGGGGTAGTTTTTCGGACTACTATAAAAAGACTGGGGGACTTTCTTGAGTCCATAAAAAAGCACTTTCTGGACAGGTATCGAGGGGGGTATTGTTTTGAGTGTTGAGCGTATCGACAGAGGACACCGCCACCATTCACACGCTCAAGAAAAAAACCGTTTCAAAAAGAAGTTAAAGCGATCAGTATAGCCAAACACTTACAGCGCATACCTTAGCACCTATAACTGGTTAAATAAGCATTTTAATAAAGTTAAGAGAGGTTAAAGCAAAAAGCAATAGCTAAACTTTTAATTTCGCGTGCGTAAAAATATGCATATGGCTGCGGTCACCGCTTGTGAAGTCCTGAACAATTAGACCACCCTAGTATGTTGAAGCAGTAAATAATTACAAAATAATATTTAGTTGATAGGGTAGGCATTGAATAACAGCAAAATAAAAAACGATTGTTGGTATTATGGTTGGTATCGTCTATTTTTAAATTTATAATAATGTTTATTATCAGTCACTTGTAAATATAGTTTAGTTTCCGCCATCTCCACCAAACATTAAAAATCCGATCACTTAGGTGGTCGGATTTTTTTTGTCTAAATTTTATGGTTAATTAAAGAAACAATGATACCAATAAACTTTTGATGAGAAAGTAAAAACTATTTATATAGAGTAATCATCAAGTCTTTGAAGTTGAATCACAGTTTTTCGTCGCCTATGGAGAACATAATATTAACTTGTCTTAAAGAATAATTCTGATTATTCTTAGTTGAGGCCTATTCTTCGCATCAGGCAATGCAGTAGCAAGAATAAGCGGACTTTCAAATAACTACAGGGAATGTATTATGTTAGGAAAAATGATGTATCAGCCATTGCTGATCAGTGGTCTAATCGAACACGCTGCCCGTTATCATGGTGATACGGCGGTTTTGTCCAAAGAAGTCGATGGACAGATGACTCATACCAATTGGCGTACTGTCTCAGATAACTCAAAACGATTGGCCAATGCGTTGGCTACACTGAGACTTAAATCATCAGAACGCATAGCAACTTTGGCTTGGAATAATCGTCGGCACTTAGAAGCTTGGTATGCCATTTCAGGTAGTGGCATGGTTTGCCATACTATCAATCCACGTTTGTTCCCTGAGCAGCTGAGCTACATTATCAATGACGCTGATGATCGAGTACTGTTTTTTGATACTACTTTCCTACCGCTAATTATGGCAATCAGACAGCATATCAAAGGTGTTGAACACTTCATTTGTCTAAGTGATCGAGATGATAGTATCGTAGAGAAACTGCCTAATGTACTGTTCTTTGATGAGCTATTAGCAGAAAATCCTACTGACTTTGACTGGCCTCAATTCGATGAAGCGACCGCCAGCTCTTTATGCTACACATCAGGAACTACCGGTAACCCTAAAGGGATTTTATATACGCATCGCTCTTCTGTGCTGCATGCGATGGCATTGTGCATGCCTGATGTCTCCGCGCTCTCTGCACAAGACGTTTTGTTACCCGTAGTACCGATGTTCCATGTCAATGCGTGGGGCACACCTTATGCAGCTGCCCTGACTGGTTGCTCTCTCATACTTCCTGGTCCAAATCTCGATGGTGACAGCCTAGTATCTCTCATTGATGATTGTCATGTTACGGTTGCTCTAGGGGTTCCAACAATTTGGCAAAGCCTATTAACCGCTGCCAAAGCCAGAGGTAGTAAGCTTGATAGCATGACGCGTACCATCGTCGGAGGAGCCGCATGCCCACCATCAGTAATCAAAACGTTCAGAGAAGACTTTAACTGCGATGCGGTGCATGGTTGGGGCATGACAGAAACTAGCCCACTTGGAACGATGAATCAAATAAAAGCCAAGCATAAATCGCTGAGTAAAGATGAGATTAATGAGTTGCGTAACTCTCAAGGTCGTCCGCCCTACGGCGTTCAGCTACGTCTCATAGATACTGATGAACCGCTACAGCGAGTCGAAGAAGATGGTATGTCTCAAGGTCGTTTACAGATCAAAGGTCATTGGATCATCAATGACTATTACACAGAAAATCCTGATGCGATAACTGAAGATGGTTGGTTCGACACAGGCGATATTGCAACCATTGATGCCGATGGCTATATGAATATTCGGGATCGCTCAAAAGATTTGATCAAGTCTGGTGGAGAATGGATATCGTCAGTAGAGCTGGAAAACATCGCAGTCGCCCATCCGCAGATAAGAATGGCGGCCGCTATTGCTGCAAAGCATAAAAAATGGAGCGAACGTCCAGTACTAATTGTGGTGAAGGAGCCAGATTCAGAAATCGATGAGCCACAAGTGCTGAGCTTTTACGAAGGTAAAATCGCCAGCTGGCAAATACCCGACAAAGTCATCTTTGTAGATAACATCGTGCTGAATGGCGCTGGCAAAATGGTCAAAAAAGACCTGCGTGATGATTATGGCAACGTGTTATTAGATAGCTGATTTGGCTGTTAAGAGCATAAATTGACAATGCTACTTGCAAAACCAAGTGTGTAATCTAGATAGGTTTCTTTAAGAATAGTGGTATAGGTGAGTAGGGCGTTTGAGATGCTCGTCATCTATATCACTTATCATGATTATTATTTCAAACGAGCACTGAGAGATTAATGTACATCAGATGCACAGATTGAGATAGATAGAGCAGGACAGTATAGAACACCAGATACAACAAAGCCCCTGATATCAGGGGCTTTAGCTGTTCTATAAGATAGTATAGGAACTATGTAATGGTACCCGGAGCCGGAACGGTTAATTGTTGTTAAGTGTTTGATGTATATAGATAAATATTTAAATATATATTTTAGTACACTTGTGAGTATACTTTAGATTTGTTTTTCAGTTTTATAATTTAATAGTAACTAAATATTATCGCTTGACTAGTTTTTAGTATAACAGAAGCTATAAACGTAATCTGGAAAGGCAGAAGCCGTTGCTAGACTTACAACAAGTGTGAGGTTAACCTGAAGCATCGTCCTTATCTACGAGACCATCCCAGATTCTGTGTAACTGCCCTTTAGATTAAATGCTTGCTGATACGGTCATCAAACATAATCATAAAACGATTCAGAGCAGACGTCCAGTTACGGATTGGCATCGACCACTTTTTAGAGGCCTGCTGGGTTGCCAGATATACTACCTTGAATGCTGCCTGATCAGACGGGAACACCTTACGTTTATTCACCGCTGTCCGAATCACGCTGTTTAGCGACTCAATAGCATTGGTGGTATAGATTACTTTTCTGATGTCTTTAGGGTAGCCAAAGAACACCGTTAAGCCCTCCCAATTATTGCGCCAAGACTTGATGACATGCGGGTACTCTTTGCCCCATACTTCATCAAAGTGCTCAAGGTTGGCCTCTGCCATCTCAAGCGTATCAGCACCGTAGATGGCCTTTAAATCAGCCGCTACGGCCTTCTTATCCGTCCACGGCACAAACTTCATTGAGTAACGCACCATATGCACGATACACAGCTGAACCTGAGTGTTGGGGTAAACGGTATTGATGGCATCAGGGAAGCCCTTTAAACCATCGACACAAGCAATAAGAATGTCCTGAACGCCGCGGTTTTGTAGCTCAGTGAGAACACCAAGCCAGAAC